>JBFGQG010000228.1:0-6097 GCA_041564295.1 Anaerolineales bacterium
AGATTGCGTGTGAGAACCGCCTGGTCCGCGCCCAGCGCGAAGAGGGGTTCCCGGCCACAATCGTCCGGCCTTCCCACACCTACGACAAGACTCTCCTGCCGTTCAGCGGCGGCTTTACCGTACTAGGACGCATGCTGGAAGGCAAACCTGTCGTCGTCCACGGCGATGGAACCTCCCTCTGGACGCTCACGCACCACCGCGATTTCGCTGTCGGGTTTAACGGCCTGCTGGGCAATCCCCGCGCGGTCGGCGACGTTTTCCACATCACCTCTGACGAATGGCTCACCTGGAACCAGATTTTCAACATGGTCGCCGAGGCAGCGGGGGTTGAACCGGACCTCGTCCATATCCCGTCTGACTTTATTAACCGCGTTGACCCCGTGTGGGGTGCAGGTCTGCTGGGGGACAAATCGCACAGCATGATCTTCGACAACACCAAGATTAAACGCCTCGTGCCCGAATTCAATTGTGTGATCCCGTTCCACGAAGGGGCGAAAGAAATCGTCAGCTGGTACCTCGCCGATCCTACCCGGCAGGTTGTCAACGAAGGCTTCAATCGGAAGCTTGAGGAAGTCCTGGACGCTTTTGGAAGATAGCGAGTCAGGCAATCATCCAGACAGCGATTAATCCACTGTCTCTCGGATTCGCTGACTCCCTTTACAATACCCCCATGAAACGCGATGACATACTTTTTCTGGCTGCCTCGGCTGTAGTCCTCGTCCTGGCGGTCTATGCAATTTCGCTGTTCCTGCGCCGCGGAACGCCTGACAAGGCAGGGTTTTCGGCCGGGTACCCCTCGGACACTGTCAGGGCTGAGGTTATTGAAATCGTCGAGGAAGGCACGGTGTTAATGGGCGAAGTCGAACAGCCTTACCGGATTCTAAGAATTCAAGTCCTCGAAGGCCTGTTCACCGGCATGGAAGCGGAGATCGATTTCGGAAAACGCCAGGTCAGGCCCGGCGGAGTGATGCCGTCTAAAGGAGAGGTGATCCTCGTGGCGACAAACCAGGCTCCGGGCGGGAGGATGAGCGTCTTTTTTGTAGACTTCATCCGGACGCGCCCTTTGCTGGTCCTGTTCGGCGCATTTGTCTTCACCAGCATCCTGATCAGCGGGTGGAAAGGCGTCCGCAGCCTGATCGGCCTGGCGGCCAGCCTCGGCGTTATCCTGGGTTATATCCTGCCGCAGATCCTGGCCGGGCGCGATCCTGTCCTCATTTCTATTACAGGGGCCTTTTTCCTGCTTGCTTTCACGATCTATATTACCTACGGTTGGACGCTGAAGTCGCATGCCGCAGTGCTGGGCACGCTGGTTGCGCTGATCCTGACCGGCTTCCTGGCTTCTTATTTTATGGACCTCACGCGCCTGACCGGGTTCGGCAGCGAAGACGCCCTTTTCCTGAGCCAGCTTTCCGGCGGGCAGGTAAATTTACGCGGCCTTGTGTTGGGCGGGATGTTGATCGGCGCTCTTGGGGTGCTGGATGACCTGGTTATCACCCAGTCCTCGGTCGTTTTTGAACTGGAGCATGCCACATCGCATGGCGGTGAATCCCTTGGCTTCTGGGAATTGTTCCGCCGTGGGATGCGCGTTGGGCGCGACCACGTTGCCGCGACGGTGAACACGCTCGTCCTTGCCTACGCCGGCGCCACCCTGCCGATGCTGCTGCTTTTTTCGCTTTCCAGCAGCGATTTCGGGAACGTGGTCAACCTGGAGTTCGTGACCGAGGAAATCGTGCGCACACTGGTCGGTTCATTGGGACTGATCGCAGCCGTCCCGCTGTCCACTTCACTGGCCACCTGGCTGGCGCTGAACCAGTCCAGAGTATGGCCCTGGCTGGGGCCTGCAGGTGAAGGGCATGCTCATTGAGTGTCCTGGGCGAACTCCGGATCGCACACCTCGCTCCGCACGTCCATGACATTTGTCCCATCGTCCCAAATTATTCATGACAAATGTCCAGCCGGAATCGGGGTACACTTTCCTTCCAGCAGCACAGTCTCTTCCATAAAATATAAGAAAATATAAGGACCGCTGCGTATTCATTTTTTATGGAGATCATTTTGACCGCATCGATGCCAGACCGCTCTACGAAATTTGGAATAATCCTGACAAACGTCGGCACTCCTGACGCCCCCACACCCACAGCCCTGCGCCCGTATTTAAAAGAATTCCTTTCAGACCCACGCGTTGTGGATTACCCGCGCTGGTTATGGCTGCCGCTGCTCCACGGCGTAATCTTGAATACGCGGCCGCGCAGGTCCGCCAGGCTTTACGAACGCATCTGGACCCCGGCTGGCGCTCCCCTGCTCACCATCATGAGACAGCAGGCCGCCGGCCTTCGCACGCAGCTTGAAAAGTCGCTGGAGAAACAGGTCGCCGTTGAGATCGGTTTACGATACGGCAGCCCGTCCATCGCGAGCGCGCTCCGCTCCATGCGGGATGCCGGCATCGACCGCATCCTCGTGTTTCCGCTCTACCCGCAGTATTCCACGACAACGACGGCCACCACTTTCGACGCTGTATTCGACGAGGTTCGGCAGTGGAGCAAGATGCCTGAAATCCGTACGATCACAGAATATGACAGAAATGACGGCTATCTCGAGTCCCTCGCAAACAGCGTACGCGAATACTGGCAAACGCATGAACGGCCGGAAAAACTGCTGTTTTCGTTCCACGGCATCCCGCAGCGGTATGAAACACAGAAAGGCGACCCGTATCCCGCTGCCTGCCGGCAGACGGCACATGCCGTCGTCCAAAAACTCAAACTCGAGGATGCGGAGTGGTCGATCGCGTTCCAATCCCGTTTCGGCCCTGAAGAATGGTTAAAACCGTATACGGACGTCCAGCTCGAAAGCTGGGCGCACGAGGGCGTCAGGCGCGTTCACGTGATCGCCGCCGGCTTTTCCGCCGACTGCCTGGAAACGGTCGATGAACTCGGTAACGAGGCTCGTGAGACCTTCATGGAGGCCGGAGGCAAAGATTTCCATTACATACCCGCTTTGAATGACCGGCCGGACCATCTCAAAGCACTGGCTGAAATTGCACGACAGCATACACAGGGCTGGTAAACCGCCTCTTTACTTCCTTTTAATAGAAACAGCGCGGCTGAAAGCGCGCCGCGCGGTCATTTGTAAAATCAGCAACCTATTCGAGCGACCCACCGGACCTTTACGTTATCAGGATCGCGAGTAGAATTGGCGGGGTTTACATATCCAGTACCCCCAGGTAAGGTTGAAAGCATTGTTGCCCGCATCGAAGGAGACTTTTGAACAGGAAACGCCTTTTTAATATCTGGTTTATCGTTTTTATCGATCTACTCGGTTTCGGCCTCATCCTGCCGTTATTGCCGTTCCTCGCTAACGATCTTGGAATCAGCGAAGGGACCATCGGTCTGATCGTCGCATCTTACCCGGCTGCGCAAATGGTCGGTGCACCGTTTCTCGGGCGGCTTTCAGACCGGTACGGCCGCCGGCCGATCCTTCTGATATCGATTTTTGGTACAGCGATCGGCTATATTATCCTCGGGTTCGCAAATACAGTCTTTCTCCTCTTCCTCAGCCGGATCATCGATGGACTCACCGGGGGTAATATTTCCGTCGCCCAGGCCTACATTACCGACATCACTGATGAGAAGAACCGCGCGAAAGGCATGGGCATGATCGGCGCAGCGTTCGGCCTCGGGTTTATCATCGGCCCCGCTCTCGGCGGTATTCTAAGCAAAGACGGTTTCCTCCTGCCCGCCCTGGTATCGACCGGATTTGCAACGTTGAGTTTCCTGGGTGTGCTTTTTTTCCTGCCCGAATCGCTCACGGAGGAAGTCCGGCGGCGTGGTGATCACCAGGCTCCCCGAAAGAGCTTCAACATACGCGTGCTGATCGAGGCGCTCAAACGACCGCGGATCGGACCGCTGCTGACACTCCGCATCGGCCAGGGTTTCGCCTTTAACACTTTCCAGACGATATTCTCGCTTTTCGCACTCAGCCGCTTCGGCATCACCACGCAAACCGCGGGTTTCATCCTGGCGTATATCGGTGTGCTGATCGTTCTCGTACAAGGCCTGGGTATCGGACCGCTGGCGCGCCGATACGAGGAAAGCCAGCTGACGGTTGCTGCGATGGTGTTCCTGGCCGTGGCTTTGTTCGGTTATGCGCTGGCGCCCAGCATCCCGCTCCTGATGGTCGCGATGGTCCCTATGGCCCTCGGCGCGGGGATTTTCAATACAGTCATCAATACGAGCATCAGTAAAGCCGTCTATCCGGAGGAAATCGGCGGCACGCTGGGCTTATCAAACGGCTCCGAGAGTTTCACCCGCGTCTTTTCTCCGGCAGCAAGCGGTTACCTGCTCAGCCTTAATGCGGCTATTCCGGGTCTCATTGGCGGGTTTCTTGCAGCGCTCCTCGTTCCGTATGCCTACGTGCGCCTGATCGCCCGGCCTGATCCTCCCTTGCCGCCGCGAGGATAAGCATTTGGGATTACTGCCTTCGCCGAAAAAAGGAGCCGCATCCGACGTTGCCGGATGCGGCTCCTTTTTTCCGAATCTCCTTCCTAGCCTCTGGTAGAATTTCTAGCAGGAGGAAAAAATGCCCAAAAATACGGCCGCCCGAGGCTATACGAACGTCATCCTGATTTTGAACATGAAACGCTTCGTTCATGCCGGCGACCAGGCGCGCTTCGAAACAGCCCGCGGCAGCCGCGCCCTGGCGGACGCCCTCCGTGACCACTGGCCCGCTGCTGCTGGAGACCAAAAAACCTTTATTTCGATCGAAGAAGAAGTCACCCGCGAGGCACTGAAGAAAAAAACCGAACCAGACCTGATGCTCACCGAGCAAGTCGGGTTCGCAACAGGTATCTTTAACACCCGCATGCTGGAGGAATATACTTTCCCCACGTACGTCCTCGACAAAGAAACCATCACATTCCCTGCCGCCCTCCGGACGAATTTCCAGTTCAAAACCCTTTTCGAACGTGTCTGGGAACGATGGGATGTCTACATCCGCCCAACCTATACGGGTTTCTTTGTCATACGCCTGACTCAGCGCTACCAGGAGACGACCCGCCCGTTGATCGACCTGGCGCAGGACATTCTGCACCTGCAGGAGTCCCTGGACGTGGTCAGCGCCCGGAACTGGCTCAAATACAACCGCGAACGCTACGTCAACGAACCGGAAACGCTCGCCGGTAAGGAAAAATCGGTGATGGCCTTACTCGACTGGATGGGAGCAAGCCTCGAAGACGGCAGTGCACTATTGTATTACCCTGTCCAATGGAAACTGGCGATGGAAACCGCCCGCTTCTTCGTGCGCGAAATCGGTAAAGAACTGGCGCTCCCCGGTCAGTCACCGATCCGACTGGAGGAACCGGATCCGAACCTCTCTATTCCGCTGCACGATTCGTATATCATCCATCACTTCGACAAGCTCCTCGCACGGCCGCACATGATCAAACGCGGGAAAAGCAGTTCGCAGCCCGGCAGCGGCATGATCGAGGCGCGCGTCACAGACCTGCACCAGTCCCCCCGGCTCCGCAAAGCGCTGATCAACATGCTGGAGGGTTCGATCCTGACAACTCCCCACGAATTGTTCGAGGACGAGGACCAGCGACGCCACCACCATGAAGACAGTCACTTCCCCGATCCCCGCTGGAGCATCGTCGACTCATTAATGGAGAAAAATTGCGCCTCCTGGAACGACGAATTCTGTGTGTTCGACACGCGGACCGCCATCATCATCCCGTCCGAAAAGAGCCGCGATTTCGAACTGGCTGTTGCAACGGTCCCGAGCGCGACGCTGCACGTGCGTTATCCGCGCTACTGGGGTGCGGTTGAACGGCTTGTCGAATTCACGATCGAAATCCATATTTTCGCCCAATTGCTCGAAGGCGTCTCCTTTGATCTGCTCACCGAGATCGTCGATACGGTCCACAGGCTGCGGCCGCAAATCATCCAGGGCGATATCCTTCTCGACGAACGCATCGCCGGTCTGATCACGAAGGCCGCTGACCTCCGCAAGCAGGCTGCGCTCGCACAAAGCCTCAGCCATCCATTGATGTGGGGAAGGGCAGAATACGCGCTGGAAAAATCTACACTGCTGCTCGACCTGATGG
>JBFGQG010000229.1:0-6080 GCA_041564295.1 Anaerolineales bacterium
GGCAAAGGCATGCGCATTGCCATGGTTGAGGCAGAACTCCCGGAGGCGCTGGCATCCGCGCGGCGGGAAGCGCACAATGCTTTCGGCGACGAGCGGTTGATTCTTGAAAAATATTTGCTGGAAGCACGGCATATCGAGATACAGGTGCTGGCAGATGCGTTCGGACGTACAGTCCATCTCAACGAGCGTGAATGCAGCGTACAGCGACGCCACCAGAAAATTATCGAAGAAACGCCGTCACCCTTGATCACTCCGGAATTGCGCGCCGCGATGGGGAATACTGCAATTGCGGCCGCAGAGGCGGTCGGTTACACGAACGCAGGGACGGTGGAATTTATCGTCGACCCGACCTCCAGGGCTTATTATTTCCTGGAGATGAACACGCGCCTGCAGGTAGAACACCCCATTACCGAAATGACCACCGGCCTTGATCTCGTCCAGCTTCAACTATTGATCGCTGCCGGGGCCCCGCTGCCGGATTCTCTCCAGGAGGGAATTCTGCCAAGAGGGCATGCAGTGGAAGCGCGGCTCTACGCCGAAGACCCGGAGGCTGGATTCCTGCCAGCAGCCGGCCCGCTGCTGAAATTCCTGCCGCCGGATGGACCTGGCGTCCGCGTCGATACCGGTGTTGCTTCGGGAGACGTCATCAGTACGCATTACGATCCGATGATCGCGAAGGTCATCGCGCATGGCCCGGATAGACCTTCGGCAATCCGCCGGCTCCAGGCCGCATTAAGGGAAACGGTCGTACTGGGTCTGCGCTCGAACCTGTCATTTCTACAGGCTGTCCTCACGCATCAAGAATTCCAGGCCGGAGAAGCGACCACGCGATTCGTCGAGAAGAACATGAAGGACTGGCAAATGCACGGCGAACTCCCCATGGAGGTCCTGATCGCGGCTGCACTGGTGAATGGGGCTCCGGCCAATAAGGGGACTTCAGAGGCGGTCTCGCCCTGGACCAGCCTCAGCGGTTTTCGGTTGGGTGGGTAGAATCGTTGCAGTGAATTGTTCGTCAACAAATGGGTCCATTTGAGAACGAGCAACCAGGGTTATGGAACTTAAACCATCGAACGAGAAATTCTTAGCAAAACGCATGAAATACACTTTCTCTCACGCCGGCGAAATGCATTCCATTGAACTGACCCGTTCTGCTGAAGGTTATACAGTGCGATATCGCGACCGAACATTTGACGTCCAGGTGCGAGAAACGTTGGGAGGGGCGATCAGGTTGACCTACGGCAGCCGGGAGGTCACCTTGCACGCTGCACCGGATGGTGACTGGCGTTGGGTCGCCTTCGAGGGCCAGACCTACCAGCTGCAGACGGAGTCGAACAGCCGGAAACACACACGGGGCGCCGGGGATGCGCCGGAAGGCGTACTGCGTGCACCGATGCCAGGGCAGGTCCGGGCAGTGAACGTCTCCGTCGGGGAAGAGGTGACAAAAGGGCAGTCTTTGTTAATCCTTGAAGCAATGAAAATGGAGATTCGGATTCAATCGCCCTACGACGGCGCCGTCGCTGCAGTACCGGTTGCAGAGGGCGACCAGGTTGAAAAGGGGCAGGTGGTGGCGGAGATAAGGTAGGAGAACTGGGAACAGCGGCCCGCATGAATGTTAGTAATCAATTTAAGAAGGTGCGAGGTGCCGGGGGCCAGGGAACAGATTACAATTTCGAGGAAACCAGAACCCATGAGAGAAAAAGAAAATGCCAGGTAAATACTACGAACAACTGGAAGTAGGGCAGGTGATCCGCCATTCGACAGGCCGGACAGTAACGGAGACGGACAATGTCTTGTTTTGCAGCCTGACCCTCAATTCGCAGGCGCTGCACCTGAACGAGGACTTTGCCGGCAAAACAGAGTTCGGCCGGCGGATCGTCAACGGCATTTTTACCTTTGGCCTCGTGGTCGGTTTAACTGTTTCTGACCTCACCGAAGGCACGATCATTGCTAACCTCAGTTACGAGAACGTCCGCCACCCTGCGCCTGTTTTTCACGGAGACACGATTTATGCAGAAACCGAGGTTCTCGAAAAACGCAATTCGAAAAGCCGGCCGAATGCTGGGATCGTTCGCTTAAAACAGACCGGGCGCAACCAGGAGGGAAAGGTGGTCGTCGAGTTAGAACGTTCCGTCATGTTTCTGAAGCAGCCGACGTTGAACTGAACGATCAGGAGAATTATGAAATTACGACGTTCTTTACTGTATATGCCTGGCACGGACTGGCGGAAGATCGAAAAAGCCGCCAACGAACTGGACGCTGACTCTGTCTGTATGGATCTTGAAGACGGCGTAGCGATCAATGCAAAGGAAGAAGCGCGCGAGACGGTCGTACGTGCGTTGAAAACCCTGGATTTCGGCCGTTCGGAAAAGCTGGTCCGCGTCAACAATGTAGAATCCCCTTATTTGCAGGTCGATCTGGCGAAGATTCTGCCTGCGCATCCCGGGGGGATCGTTGTGCCGAAGGTCAACCGGGGCGACGAAATCATCAGGCTGGATTTCCTCATTTCCGAGGCGGAGAAGCGCTACGGCTGGGAAAGCGGAAGCATCCGTTTGCTCCTGATTATCGAATCGGCCATGGGGATCGTTAACCTGAAAGACATCATCGCTGGGTCGCGGCGCACAGAGGGGTTGATCTTCGGCGCAGAAGATTTCGCCAGTGACATCGGCGCGACCCGCTCGAAATCTGGTGAAGAGGTCTTGTATGCCCGCAGCAAAGTCGTGGCTTATGCAAAAGCGTACGGATTACAGGCCATCGATATCGTTTATCCGGATTTCAATGATGTTGAGGGGTTCAACAAAGATGCCCAGCAAGGAATGAAATTAGGTTACACCGGGAAGCAGTTGATCCACCCGAACCAGGTCCCCCTGATCAATGCGGTTTACAAACCGACAACCGCGGAATTAAAGCTGGCGCAACGCATTATTGAAGCCCACGAGTCGCACCAGATCAGCGGCACCGGCGCATTCGCGCTGGACGGAAAAATGGTGGATATGCCGGTCGTAAAACAGGCTGAGATCGTTGTTGAACGTGCGAAGGCTGCCGGCATGCTGAAAGAAGCGAATATATTCGCGTTCATTTCAGACTTCATGTTTATCTCTCGTGTTGACGCCGCCTGCGCTCAGCTCGACCTGAAAGTCCAGTACGTTGAAACTGCTGATGATGTCGGCAGCCTTGACGCCCGGCCGGATCCGGACCGTCCCGGTGAGGCGCTCCAGGGCCGCGAAGGTGCATTAATTCGTCTGGTTGCAGAGAAGCAGCCCGACCTGTTGATTTTCGATCTAAATGCCGACGCCATCCCCTGGCAGAGATGGATCTCATTGTTGAAGTCCTCAGCGGCAACGCGGCGTATCCCGGTCCTGGCCTTCGGCTCGCACATGGACGTACACCGGATGAACGCAGCCCGCGAAGCCGGCGCAGACCAGATGATTGCGCGTTCGCGCTTTGCTTCTGACCTTCCAGCCTTGATCAGCAAACACCTCCGGAGCGTAGATTCGGCAGCGATAGAATCAGCCTGCGCACAGCCGCTGTCTGCCCTGGCCGCAAAAGGCATCGAGCTGTTCAATAAAGGTTCCTTTTTCGAGGCGCACGAGGTGCTCGAAGAAGCCTGGAACGAAGACACCAGTCCTGCACGGGAACTGTACAGGGTGATTCTCCAGGTCGCCGTCGCTTACATGCAGATCGAGCGTGGGAATTACCGCGGCGCTGCAAAAATGTTCCTCCGCCTTCGCCAATGGTTTGCACCGCTCCCGGATATCTGCAGAGGCGTGAACGTGGCACACCTGCGCGATGCGGCCCTGAAAGTGGAAGCAGAACTGCTCCGCCTCGGCGAAGATCGGGTTTCCGAGGTGAACCGGGAATTGTTCGTCAACGTCTTGCTGGTCCAGTAAGTTGCTTAACCCTCGGACGAAAGTTCTCTGAGTGTCGATCTCTCGATTCGACATTATTCCGGAAGTATCACGCCAAATAAAAATCGCCCGGCAAGAATCACCGGGCGATTTTTTTATTGAAGATGGGTCAATCCGCTTTCGGCGGCGCCAATTCTTTTTTCTCCCGTTTGAACCAGCGACGGTAACCCGCCCGCAGAAGCCTGAATGGTATATAGAGCAGAACGAGGATCGGCAGCACATAGAGCGCAACCCAGATCAGGACGTTAACAATCGCTTTGAAGGTGTTGATCAGTGCCTGGATAGCATCTTTCGCCACACCGACAGGCTCCCAGCCGCCGATCGTCAGCGGCTGGACTGCCTCATCCGCAAGGACGCTGACCGAAATGGCTGAGAAGGAAGCTGACTGTTCGAAATAATTGATGCGGCCCTGCAACACTTCGATCTGTTCCCGGATATCGATCAGCCGGTTGTAAACGTTCAGCACGTCTTCCGTTTTTACTGCTTCTTCCATGATCCGCTGCAGTTCTGCTTCAGCCGCCTGCAGGTTCTTGATACGTGATTGGAGGTCCGTGTATTCCTGGGTCACGTCCTGCCCGGTGACATTCTCGTTCACGACCTGTCCTACACCGGTCTTGACGATCGTCAGGGCTTCATCGAACCGGGTCGATGGCACGCGAACCAGTACCTCGCCCTGCGGGACCTCGACACCGTTTTCAAGCGTGCGGTACCAGAGGTTCGATGAGACCACGAAACCGCCCATTTCCTCTGCCATCGCCATGATCTGGTTCATCTTTACCAGGGGATCGTCGACTGCAACGGAGAGATTTGCATTCTTGATCACGAGGCGTTCAATGACCTGGTCGGTGCTGCTGTCATCAAAAGCTCGCGACTCCATCGGTGCAGCTTCTTCTTCCAGGGCAAAGCCTCCACCGGTATCCATGTCTGCAGCAGGGGCTTGAGGGGCGGATAAACCGGCCGGCGAACAGGCCGCCACAAGGAGGATCAGTAAGGTCAATAAGTAAATGGATATTTTTTTGTGCATAGCCGTCTCCTAACAATGGAAGCTCAAATTGGATGATTGCCGTCGGGATTCCAGGATCCCATCCATGCATTAATGTTGTAACGTCTGGCAGTCCGTATTAGTTCCCCATAATTGAATTGTACATGAATTCGTCCTACCAGCCGTATGTTTTATCAAATAAGCCCCAGGCCGAATCCCGGGGCTTATATGTCGAGGTCTTCAATTGATCCGCTGCCGGATGTTATTCTGCTGCTACCAGCCTTCCTTCAGCCGCAGGACGTGTCTTTCCGGCAGGTTTGCGGCGCGCATTCGATCCTGCACAGCCGGAATATCGTATTCAATTCTGCGAAAATGCCAGGTGTCTTCCAGGGAGTTGTATATCGCAAATGCTGCTCGCGGGTCGCGGTCACGCGGCTGCCCAACGGAGCCAGGATTGACCAGCAGCCGGGCCTGCATATCGAATTTGACATCGATTTCCGGTAAATAGAGGTCTGCATACCCCTGGTTGAGATGGAAAATGGTCGGAACGTGGGTGTGTCCAAAAAAGCCGTACGGCGACTCGAAATACGAAAAACTCAATGTGGCTGTGTAACTGTCCAGTAGATATTCCTGAACGGGGTCCCTCGGGCTGCCGTGAACAATAGTGACATCATCTTTGACCACGCGTTTTGGAAGGGCTTGCAAGAATTCTCTGTTCTCTTCCGTCATGGTTTCGATCGTCCACTCGATTGCGAGGCGAGCTTCAGGGTTGAAGGATTCGGTTTCCGTTTCACCGATGACTGCTGAGTCGTGGTTTCCAAGAACACAAACCAGGTTCGGTAGCGATCGCACCGTTTCTACACATTCGTTGGGGTCTGGCCCGTAACCGACCAGGTCGCCCAGGCACCAGACAGCGTCAAAATCCCCCGCGACATCTATGACTGAATTTAAAGCGGTCAGATTAGCGTGAATGTCGGAAATAACGAGGACGCGCATCCGAATCCTTTATCTCGATCAGCCGGCCTTTTCATTTTCCAGGTCTGCAGGACCGAAGGAATGCGGCAGAAGTGTGCGCAACGGCAGTTCATACTGGATACGGCCATGGCCGTCCGCGATGATGACGAGGATTTCCAACCCGAATTCAGCCAGGACCTGTCTGCAAGAACCGCATGGCGAGCCGCCGTTCTTTGTGA
>JBFGQG010000230.1:0-6068 GCA_041564295.1 Anaerolineales bacterium
AACTGCCCCGGCACGAATGCGACCTTCTCCGATATGGCTACTTCGAGGATTTCTCTGCCTTTGAATCCTTCCGGCATGGTCACCCACAAGAAAAGACCGCCCTCCGGACGCGTCCACTTGACTTCCGGGGGGAAATGTTCTTCCATCGCTGCGAGCATCACATTCCTGCGCCTGCCATATACATCACGAATGACCCTGATATGTTCGTCCAGGAAGTTTTGGTGTGCCACCTCATAAGCAATCATCTGGTTGTAAGTAGACGTATGCAGGTCTGCGCCCTGCTTGGCCTGGACGAGCTTCCGTATTACGATGGTCGGTGCGACCACCCATGCCAACCGGAGACCGGGAGCCAGGGTTTTCGAGAAGGTGCTCAGATAAATCACATTTCCTGTGTAGAGGCCGTTATCGGGCTTGTGGATCTGGCCATCCAGCACGACCAGGGAAGGCAGGTGTTCACCTTCATAGCGAAGTTGCCCATACGGATCGTCCTCGATAATCGGGACCCCGTACAGGTTGGCCAGGCGAACCAGGTCCTTACGTCGTTGGAGCGACATAGTCACTCCGGTCGGGTTCTGGAAATTGGGTAAAGCATAGATGAACTTTGGACCGGTGCGCAGAGCTGCTTCGAGCGCATCCGTACGCATACCTTCTTCATCCATCGGGACGGTGACATATTCGACGCCGTAAGAATCCCAGGCCTGGATAGCGCCAAGGTAGGTGGGCTCTTCGACAAGAATATGGTCCCCCGGGTTGATCAGGATCTTTCCAAGGAGGTCGAGTGCCTGCTGGGAGCCGGTCGTTATGACGATATTATCGGCCTGGACCTTGATCCTGTACCGACCGGTATGCCGGGCGATCATCTCGCGCAGAGGCATAAAGCCTTCCGTTGCGTGGTATTGCAGCGCCTGGGCTCCAACCTCAGTCAGGACGACTTCGCTGGCGCGTTTGAACTCCTCGAGTGGAAAGACATCTGGCGCCGGGAGGCCGCCTGCAAAAGAGATGATGTCGGGTTGGGCAGTTAGTTTTAAGAGTTCGCGGATTGCTGAGCTTTCCATCCGCTGGGTGCGTTGAGAAAATCGGTATTCCCATACGGGTTTCATTAAAGTCTCCAAATTAAGGAATTATTCGTCCTTTATTGTGGGATAATCAGATATATTGCCCCCTGATCGGTTAATCAACGGTATTACGCGACGTCCGGAATTTATTCATCAGTTCAAACCAGCCGGGTGAATGACCTGCCTGGCCGGACTTATTTTACCCAGTGCCTGGGGCATTATCAGGGACACTTGGCCTGATATTAAGGTGACGAAAATCCCTTTTTCTTCGCTGGAATTCTGTTTTGATGTTCACAGGGCAAAATGCGTAAGTTGGAGGGAAAGTTTGTGAATGCGGAAAGCATTCGACATTCACACGTTCGAGATTTGAAAAATATGTAGTATTCCTGACGAGTAAATCAATCGGCCAGTATGGCTTCGATCGTTTCAAGCTCTTCGGTGGAAAACGGTGCGCTGTGTATCGCCGATACGGCCTCCTCGATCTGACTCGTCCGGCTTGCGCCGATCAGTGAAGAGGTCACAGCCGGCAGTCGGAGCGTCCAGGCGACGGCCATCTGCGCCAAAGATTGGCCGCGGGTGGCCGCCAATTCGTTCAATTTCTGTGCTTTACGAACTTTATTCACTGTAATATCATCGACAGACAGGTATCTGCCATCTTGGGCTGCCCGCGAATCCTCCGGGATACCTTCCAGGTATTTGCTCGTCAGCAGACCCTGGGCCAGCGGAGAGAATACAATACAACCGATTCCTTCCCCCATGAGTACATCGGTGAGTCCATCCTCGATCCAGCGGTCAAACATGTTGTAATTCGGCTGGTGGATGAGGCAGGGGGTGCCCAACTCGCGCAGCAGGTGTGCGGCCCTGCGAGTTAATTCCGGGCTGTACTGGGAAATGCCTATGTACAACGCCTTTCCTGAGCGTACAATCTGGTCCAATGCGCCCATCGTCTCCTCCAGCGGTGTTTCCGGATCAGGCCTGTGGTGGTAAAAGATGTCCACGTATTCAAGCCCCATTCGCTTGAGGCTCTGGTCGAGGGATGCAATCAGGTATTTGCGGGAGCCGAAATCACCGTATGGACCGGGCCACATGTCCCAGCCGGCCTTGGTCGATATGACCAGCTCATCACGATATGGCGCAAGATCAGACTGCAAAATCCTGCCGAAGGTGCTTTCAGCCGATCCGTAAGGTGGGCCATAATTGTTCGCCAGGTCGAAATGGGTGATTCCTAGGTCGAAGGCGCGGAACAGCATCCGTTTGGCATTATCGAAATCATTGACTGCCCCGAAGTTGTGCCAGAGACCGAGCGATACAGCTGGAAGCTTGATGCCGCTGCGGCCGCAGCGGTTATAAGTCATTTTTTCATAACGTCGTTCATCGGCTGTGAAACTCATCATTTCTCCTGAGGAACACAGATAATTTTTTCCTATTATAAACGCCGGTCATAAGAAATATCAGTTCCTTCCAGGTGAGGAATACATTTCAAAAGTAAACAGAAATTCTCAAGCCGTGATCAACCGCAAGAAACCCACCTCTTATTAATTACTGAAAATTAATGGGTCTTTGTGACCTTTCACAGCCACCACAGTTGGGCCGGATCATTGCTGCGCTTAATCGTGAGGTGATCGTTAATGAGCTGCGCGGCGGTGATGCTGGCAATATGCGTCAGCCATTCTAGTATTTCAGGCAGAAAGCGAATCTAAAAGCTTTGCGCATAGCCATGATGCCTCTCGAAGGTATCCTTGAGCGCTTATAAGAAATAAACAGTTTATGGAATCCTGTTCTTAACGCTCATCGTTTTCCTCAACCGGATATCTGAGGCTCCATGACCCCCGCAGTTGATCCATTATCTCCATTAAGTGGAGCGAATCCTGCCAGCTCATGACCGGGCTCTGGGTCCGTCCCTCGCGGATGCAGGTTAGTGTGTGCATAAGTTCGTAATTGTAGCCGTTCCCATGGATCGGTATATTGAGCTCCTGGCTCTCCCGGTCGCGCCTGTGGATCGTCAGCCGCTCGGACCGCCAGAAGTTTCGGTGAATGCGCAGATAGCCTTTCGACCCCGCGATCACCGCTTCACACGGTGTTTCTGCTCTCCCGGTTGCCAGACAGCTTGCAACCCGCCCGTCTGCGTAGCGAAGCGAAGCAGTCATACTTTCATCGACCCCTGTTTTACCGATCACTGCAACTCCGGTGACCGTCTCCGGTTTACCGAAGAAGTACAGTGCAAGAGCGAGCGGGTATATGCCGATATCAAGCAGGGCGCCGCCGCCTAATTCAGGATTGAAAAAGCGATGTTTGGGATCGAATGGGAAATTGAAACCGAAATCTGCTGAGATGATGCGTGGCATACCGATCGCGCCATCCTCAAGCAGCGATTTGGCCCGCATGATCGCTGGCAGAAACCACGTCCACATGGCTTCCATGAGGAATCTCCCATTGGATTCTGCTGCTGCAATCATTTCCCGAACCTGGCCGAGGTTCAGCGCCAATGGTTTTTCGCACAAGACGTGTTTTCCAGCCTGCAGGCATTTAATCGCGTCCCTGTGGTGCATAGGATGTGGAGTCGCTATGTAGACCACTTCCAGCTCAGGATCGTTCAGGAAATCCTCCCCATTTTCAGTGGCGAATGCGGCGTTGTTGATTCTAGCAAATTGGTTTGCACTCGCCTGAGTGCGCGAAAGAACGCTGTGCAGCCTTGCATCAGGCACCTGGTGCAGTGCACCTGCAAACGACTGCGCGATTTTTCCCGTCCCAATAATTCCCCAGTTGGTAATTTTGGTCATTGCCGCCTCCTCTTTTCGGGCTTCAATTCAGAATTTACCATATTTCATGAGATTCTAAATTCGCCCCTCGAGAACGCCAGGCAGTAATTTTATTGTCTCTCTGCAGGAATTCGTCAGGCTTTCGCTCTACGCCCCCTTCGCCTGCCCCGGCTTTGTAGATCGATAGCCCGGTATGTCGTCAGCCACAAGAGGACCGTCATCGCTACCGCGGAAGTAATGCACCAGATGCACGTTGCGCCGATGACAAATGGCTCTATATATGTGAGATAGATCGAGAAAACCGTGCCGGCGATGGCCACAAACCACATCAGCTGAATGGCCCCACGCTTCAACTCATCCTTCCCGAACCGCTGGATCGCCCAAGCGGTGAGCAAGACAATATAAGCTGCCATCCCAAGAATGCCGACAGGAACCATGCCGAACAGGCGGGCGTATTCGCTTTGCTGGACGACATTGCAATCGCCGACAGGTCCACAAAACGCTTCGGTTGCGCTGATCTCCACAAATGACAGGTATCCCGATACTGAGAGTCCAATTATTGCCACTGCCGGGATGACCCAGTCCGGAATTTCAGGCGTTTTCTTGCGGCCGGATTTGAGGTAAAAGCCGAGAATACGAAAGATGCTGTACACCATACCGCCGAGGGCGATGACGGCGATCGAATTGCCTGCGGGATCGCGATTGAATGTATCCCAGAGGCTGGTTTCATATCCAAAACTGCCTTCTTCTCCAAAATAATCGAAGGTTCCGGCCTGGATTTCTTGAACCAGACCCGGTATCTGCGGCCAGTCAACGCCATCCGCCAGGAGGCCTGTCTCGACGACCGTCGGGAAATAATCAGGAATCTCGTAACGCCCTACCATGACGACGCTGCTTGCGATAAGCGTCGGAACGCCTTTCCGGTTATCGGTGATCCCGAATGCCTTGATGGCTTCCTGGTAAATTCGTTGTCCCACTGTCGTCGTCACATCAATATTCAGGATTTCCAGCTGGCCGCCATATTTTTCCATTAACGGCGGCAGAAAATCCCCCATGATCTCGTGGCAAACGAGGCAAGTCGGGGAATAGAAAAGCACGGCTCGGACGACCGGCGTTTGTGCGGCAGCAGGCAGGGCCGGCGCTGAAGCAAACAAAAGCAGGACGACGAGGATAAGAATTAACCTGGAGCGAATTTCCATCATTGAACTCCCTGATATTCGCTTGCCGGCGTCGAATTTTTCCCCTGCCGGCATAGAAGAATAAACCGGATCTGTCCGGATTTCGTCATTGATGAATTATCAACGGCAGGAATATTCCTGTCAGGTGGCAATTATCCCCCGAAATTAAGGACAAATGACCTGTCCGGACCCCTATGAAAACAGGAACCAGAGATCGTTGACGTTCGTTTGTGTCGGACCGGTTTTGAGAAGGTCCCCCAGATGTTCAAAAAAATGATATGCATCATGCCGCTTTAAATAATCGAGCGGATACCACCCAAGTGCTCTCGCCCTTATTAGAGTCTCCGGACCAGCGACCGCCCCGGCGGCATCGGTTGGACCGTCGCCCCCATCCGTTGCTAATGTGATCATCAGGCCTTCCTCCTTTCCTGCAAGAGCCAGTGCGCCTGCAAGTGCAGCTTCCTGGTTTCGCCCGCCGCGACCAGGATTTTCGCCCAGCGTGACGGTCGTTTCTCCCCCGGCAATCCAGATCGATGCAGACTGCATTTCAGTTACTTGTCCGGCAAACCACTTTCCTGCCTCATATGCTTCTCCGGTGAGAGCTGTTGTCAATATTTTTGCACGATATCCAAGTTTCTCAGCTTCTTCAAGCGCAGCACTGGCTGCAATTTCATTCGTTCCGATGAGGATGTTATGGACGGAGTTAAAAATATTATCACCTGGTTTGGGAGTCTCCTGAACTCGACCTTCAGCACCGAGGTGAATCCGGTCCGGAATTTCAAGGCGATATTTCCCCAGTATCCGAATGGCATCTGAGAAGCTGGTAGGATCCGGGACGGTGGGGCCTGAGGCAATCATGTCGAGCAGATCCCCGACCACGTCGGACAATATAAGCGTGATAACCGTCGCCGGAATGGCAAACCGGGCCAACTGGCCGCCTTTTATTATGGAGAGATGTTTACGGATCGTGTTGATCTCGTGGATGTCCGCTCCGGAAGCCAGGAGTTCTGCGGTCAGCGCCTGGATTTCCTTGAGGTTAGTTCCAGGTGCCGGCGCCACCAGCAGCGCCGATCCGC
>JBFGQG010000231.1:0-6058 GCA_041564295.1 Anaerolineales bacterium
CCTTTACCCGGGTAAAGCTCGGGGCGGGTGGAGACCGCCCGGCCGCCGGAAACGGTTGCAACGAGGAAGTCCTCCAGTGAGCCGAGCCAGCCCAGTTCGGCCAGCCGGCCCTCAGGGCCCAGGTCGAATAAATGCGGATCGTTCAAGGGTGCGCCGATACCGCCCCGGCCGTCCAGGCCGTGACATTCAGCGCATGCCTGTACGTAAAGCGCCGCACCGGTTTCGATTGCGACAGCTTCCTGTTCCACGAGGTTTTGTTCGAGGGATTTTTCTTCGGTAAATCCTTCATACAGGAGCAAGCCTGAGGAAAGCAGGATAAAGAGCGCACCCAATAAGGCTTCGGTAAAGATTCTTCGGCTATCCATGATTATCTGTCTCTCCTGTCCTTTAGCGGGGCCGCTCAGCATGAAGATAGAACTCATGCGAGTAACTTTTCTCTGTGCCTTCCTTGGGATCGATCCATTGGAACAGGAAGGTCACCTGTTTCAAGCCAGGCTGCCATTCCGTTACGTGGAAGAACACGTTAGGTTCGTTGAACCCCTTCGGCTCAAGGGAGTCTTTCGTTTCTAAATAGATTTCTTCTTGCTCGTGAACCCGTTCCTGTAAGATCTCCAGGAATTCTGCAAAATGTGGCGAGAGCGAATCGGTGTCGAGGTTCTCATCGATGGTATACATGCCCGGGACGATCTCTTTGTATGGTATTTCCCGCAGCAGGCCTTCGCCCTCTTCAGGCGCGAGGTCCTGGACGATTCGGACTGCAGGCGGCGTTTCTATACCGAACTGGGGAAGGCCCATGTATGACCAGACCAGCAATAAGACGAGCCAGCCGATCCCCCATGCGATCGCAAACGGGCGGCTCTTCGCCATACGTTTCGGGTTTCGGTCGACATAGGGCACGGCCATCATGGCGACAACGAAGATCGTGGGCAGTACAACGCCCATCAGGGTCGGGTCGCCGAGTTTCAGCAGACCCTGAATCCACCAGAAATACCACGGCGCCTTCGTGTCTAGTGGCGTCTTGAGCGGGTTGGCGTGATGTTCGAGCGGGGCGCCCGGATAGATAAAGATCAGATAGAGCAGCAGCAGGCCGATGACCAGGCAGGCGAGATAAATCTCGTGGGTCAGCAGGTCAGGGATCAGGTCGACACGCTTTTTGGCTTCCTTGATCTCATCGGGAGGCAGGTCGCCTTCTTCGATCACCGCAGGGAGCGAGATGCCGTGTTCACGCGCCACCTTGTAGTAGTGGATGCTCAGGACAAGAATCCCGGCGAGCGGCAGCAGGACGACGTGCAGCAGGTAAAAACGCAGCAGGCCGCCGGCACCGATATCCGGTGCACCTCGCAAAAGCAGGTTCGATTCTGCACCGAGGACTGGGGCTTTGTCCGCCATGGACGTGCCGATCGTTACCGCCCAGTAAGCCAGCTGGTCCCAGGGGAGCAGGTAGCCGCTGAAGCTGAGGATAATCGTGATCAGCAGCAGGAACACGCCGGTCAGCCATGTAAAGGTCTGCTGGCCTTTGTAGGAACCAGTGAAATAGGTCCTGAACAAATGCGCCCAGACGAAGACCACCATCAGTTCAGCGCCGAATCGGTGCATATCGCGCATTAGCTGTCCGAACATGACATTGCTTTCAATGTCCAGAATCGACTGGTAGGCGCCTTCTGGCGAAGGCACATAATAGACCATCAGGATAAGGCCAGTAACAATCTCCACTAGGAACATCAGGGTGGAGAGATAACCCAGGCGGAAGGTATGGGTGAAACGCGTGCTGGCCTTGTAATAGAACTTGGGGCGGATATGGGCGATGAAGCTCGTGACGTGCACTTTGTAGCGCGGATTCGGCCTTTCAGTCGGATCTTCGCCACGCATCAGCGCGCGCAGCTCTTTCATGCTCAAACCGGCGGTGATAATGCGCACACGGTTATCGATGGATTCCATGATCCTGGCCTTTTTGTCTTCACGGCTCAAGTTCATAAATCCACGGAAATTTTCCATCATTCCGTTCAGCATAATTTCATTCTCCTCAAGATTTAGCCGGATTACGCGTTCGGTTTTCCGATGATCTTCGCGCCGGTATCAACGACATAAGTGACTTCCGGTTCGGCATCGAATACAGGCATGGCATCGTTCGGGCCTTCGGTTTTCGCAAGCTCCGTACCATCCGGTGCGACAGCAGTCATTGTGAAGAGGTCAAGCGAACGAGGGGCAGGGCCGTCCAGGTACGTGCTCTCTTTAGAGAACTGGGAGCCGTGGCACGGGCAGATGAACTTGTCTTCCTGCTCCTGCCAGTTATACAGGCAGCCAAGATGCGTGCAAACTTTATAAATCGCACGCACGCCTTCTTCCGTCCGGGTGAGCCAGAATTTCCCCAGGTTATTCGCCAGCGGGCTGGCGCCAGATTCGGGGAGGTCCGCCAACCGGAGGTTGAATTTGCCGCCGAACTCACCTTCTTTAAAACGGGGAAAGGCGAATAATACAGTAACGCCGCCGACGGGAACTAAAAAGAATCCCAGCGAAGCCAACCAGGCGAGGTTGACAAATTCCCGCCGGTTAATTTTCACCTTTTCCTCAGGAGCCGCGGCATCATTAGCATCGGTCTTTGCCATGTCTCTCTCCTTCTAATTTATCTGTATATATAGGAATAACTGAAAGTGAATTATAGCACAAAAGCATTTTATGACAACTTTCTAGCGCTCAAGGGAGCACGACCTGACCCGTGAACGTCGCCCGAAGGATCAGCCCCACCGTAACCAGGGCTACGACAGCGTACATCAGCATCTCAGGCCGGTCTGTGCGGCCTTTTGTATACATGTACATACCCGGGATCGCAAGCAGCGCCACAATGCCGTATAACAGATGCACCGTGCGAGCGGGACGGAATCCGTTGAACCAGAGCACGACGCCAAGCAAGAACTGGAGCACAATCAAGACCTCTGCAATCGCCAGCGCTCCCCAATAGGATGGATTCACCCCTTCTTTCCTTAAGAACCGAAGCGTTCCCCAAACCGCCAGCGCAATGAAATAGAACAAAAGCGTGTTCGATAGCGAACCATGGATTTCAGAAAGTGACATCCCTATTCTCCCAGTTTTCGTGTGTTAAAAAGCACCTCCCATCAATGTGGGAGGCCAGGCGGAGAGGGTGGGATTCGAACCCACGGAGCATTGCTGCTCACGCGCTCTCCAGGCGCGCGCGTTAGGCCAGACTACGCTACCTCTCCAGTCATGCAATGTTCGTATTTTGCGGGCGGGATTATACCATGATCCAACGCCGGGTCTACTCATTTGGGAACATCTTCACGAAGGAGGCTGGTGCATATCTGGCGACCAGCTCCGAGGAAAGTGCGTTCGTCCGGCATATCTCGGCATACAGGTCAGCACTGGGCCGTTTGGTCCGCGCCTGGGTCTCCTGGTCCAGAGCCCAGAGGCCAAACCGCTGGGTCCAGCCGCGCTCCCACTCGAAGTTGTCCACAAGTGACCAGTGGAAATAACCCTGTATGTCCCAGTTGAAATTCGTCGCCAGCCACAACCGCCGGATATGCTCGACGATGTAGATCGGCCGGAGTTGATCCTCAGGGTCTTCAACGCCATTCTCCGTGACAAAGATCGGCAGCCTGAATCCATGCGCCCAGCGTAGTGCGTCGGAAAACCCGTCCGGTTCCAGGGCGATGAATCCGGTCGGGCTGCAAGGCACGCCCTCACGATAGAAACGGCGGGAAAAGAAATTGCCGATAGCCAGGGGAGCGAATTTCACCAGTTCAGCAGTGTAATAGTTTAGTCCGAAGTAATCCTGCGTGCCCTTCGCCGCACCGATACGGACCCTTCCTATCGGTAAGCTTAGCCAGCCGCTGGAAACCGCTCGGGGAAACGCATCGTTAAATGATTTCGCCTGGTACCGCGCAATGGCTTTATCGAGTGGGAACCAGGTGCGAGCTGGCGACAGTCCGCGGTATTGGTGCGCCATGCCGACGCGTGCCTGCGGTTGGATCCGGTGGATGGTACGGTAGGCTGCTGCATGAGCTCGCACGATGTTGATCATGACCTTGCTGGCTGCGGGAATACTTTTTTTCCCTGGGGGAAATTCCCCCAACAGGTACCCAATCACTGTATAAACGTTCGGTTCATTGAAGGTGACCCACAGATCAACGTACTCTTTCAGGGCGACGACGACTTTTTCCACATAGGCCGTGAAAGCCTCTGCGCGGTCGTGCTCCCAACCGCCTTTCTCGTAAATCCAGAGCGGGTCGGTGAAGTGGTGCAGGGTTACCATGGGTGTCATGCCGCGCTGCCGCAGTCCGCGCGCCATATCGCGGTACCGGTCTAAAGCATTCTCATCCCAACGACCCGGTGACGGCTCGATGCGGCTCCACTCGATCGAAAATCGATGGGCGTTCTGGCCCGCATCGGCTGCCCGGTCAAAGTCCTCTCGCCAGCGCCCACCCCACCAATCGCAGGCCAACCCTGCCGAATGCCCGGGATGCACTCTCCCACCGGCTTCCCAGGCAAACCAGTTATTGTTCGTGTTCCCGCCTTCCACCTGGTGGGCGGAAGTAGCCGTGCCCCATAGATATTTTTTCGGAAATGTGAAACGCGCTTCGGCCATAAATCCACCTGAAAAATATGCAATTGCTCCAAAGTCAGTGAGAAAAACGGTTAACAGCAATAGGCGACCCGCTGCAACTTTGTTTTTCACTCGTTGTGAATGGCAAACCTGGGCAACCAGTTGTCAGATTCTACCCGGAAAAAATCTCGAATCGAATTCGATCAGTTCTTTTTCCGATATGATATCCTAACGCCATGTCAACGGTCTTGATCGCCCTCGGCACAAATCTCGGTTCACGGCAGAACAACCTGGCCGAGGCCCGGCGACAACTCGAACCGCGAGTCCGGATTATCCAGACGTCCACGATACATGAGACCCCTCCCTGGGGGTTCAAAGATCAACCTGATTTTCTCAACCAGGTCTTATCAGGCGAAACCGATCTCCGGCCGACTGAGCTCCTGGCTCACCTGAAATCGATCGAAACGATGATCGGTAGAAAACCGAGCTTCCGGTATGGTCCACGCCTGATCGATCTCGATATCATAGCTTACGGCCAGCTGGTCCTTGAAGCCCCTGGGCTGCGAATCCCGCATCCCCGCATGCATGAGCGGCGGTTTGTCCTGGCGCCGCTGGTAGAAATTGCGCCTGATTGGGTCCATCCGGTGCTCGGACGGACCGCCCGAGAACTCCTGAGCAAACTTATTTAACAACCTGGAAAGGTGCAGATATGAACTATCGCAACCTGGGAAACACAGGCGTCAGAGTCTCGCCGCTTTGCCTCGGGACATTTAATTTTGGCGCTGCGACGAATGAAGATGAAGCGGTAAAGATCGTCGACATGGCGCTGGATGCCGGCATCAATTTCGTGGATACTGCCGATTATTACAACGGTGGTGAAAGCGAACGGATTACCGGAAAAGCCATTAAACGCTGCAGGGAGAATGTGATCCTGGCGACGAAAGGGCATTTTCCGATGCCCGGCAGCCGTGATCCGAATGCGCGTGGAAATTCGCGCCGCCACATCCTGAACGCGGTCGAAGGCTCCCTTAAACGCCTGGACACAGACTGGATCGACCTTTACCAACTTCACCGACCGGACTTCGAGACTCCGCAGGAAGAAACCCTGCGTGCTCTTGATGACCTCGTCAGCCAGGGAAAGGTGCGCTATATCGGCAGTTCCACTTTCCCAGCCTGGAAGATCATGGAAGGCCTCGCGATCAGCGAAAAACGCGCATGGGTGCGTTTTGCGACGGAACAGCCACCTTACAATCTCCTCGACCGACGGATTGAAAATGAGCTGGTACCCCTTGCACTGGAATACAATATCGGGCTCCTGCCGTGGTCTCCCCTGGCGATGGGGATGCTGGCCGGCCGCTACAGGGACTCAGTGCATTATCCAGCAGGCTCTCGAGCAGACCGTTTCGGCACAATCTACGCCGATCGAATCACGCCGCGTGCCGTCGAAATGGGCAATCGCCTGCTCCCCGTTGCAGAAGCATTCGATCTGACGCCCGCCCG
>JBFGQG010000232.1:0-6040 GCA_041564295.1 Anaerolineales bacterium
AAAATCAGGCAGCTGTCTGATAACCAGTGGAGTATACAATGGACTTATTCAACTTCGACAAACTCTGGAACTACAGCGATCCGGCCGGGACAGAAGAGAAGTTCCGCGCGCACCTTCCTGATGCGGAAACGCACCCGGACCCGGAATACCGCCCCCAACTCCTGACCCAGATTGCCCGTACATTTTCCCTTCGCCGGAAATTCGACGAAGCACATGCGCTGCTGGATACCGTTCAGCCTTTACTGAGCGACGAAACACCTATCGCGCGTATACGCTACCTGCTCGAACGCGGACGGACGTTCAACAGTTCGGGTCAAAAGGATGAGGCGAAAACACTGTTCCTACAGTCCTGGGAGCTTGCCCAGGCAGCCCAGGCAGATTTTTATGCCGTGGACGCCGCGCATATGGTCGCCATAGTCGAGCCGGGTGATGCTGGCCTGGCCTGGAATATGAAAGCGATCGAATATGCTGAAAACAGCCCCGATCCGCGTGCGAACAACTGGCTGGGGTCGCTGTACAACAACACCGGCTGGGATTACCACGACAAAGGCGAGTATGAGACGGCGCTGGACCTGTTCAGTCGTGCGTTAGCGTTCCGGGAAAAACAGGGGAACGTGGAGAACATCCGTATTGCAAAATGGTGCATCGGACGCTGTCTGCGCTCGCTGGAACGGCATGAAGAGGCCTTTGAAATCCAGCAGGCGCTGCTGGCGGAGGCGGAAGCCGCCGGAGCATCAGATGGCTATACGCACGAGGAGTTGGCGGAATTGCTGCTCGTGACGGGTAAGCCGGAAGAAGCCGCACCGCATTTCTCAGCCGCGTACGACCTGCTCTCGCAGGAGGCCTGGCTGGTGGAGAGTGAACCGGAGCGAATTGCGCGGTTGAAGGAACTGGGATGACGTGAGACGTGCGAGGCTAAGAGTGCGAGGTGCGCTCCAACCGGTGCAGGCGTCGCACTCCGTCCTTCGCAATTCGCACGTCGCACCTTGTCTCTACTTCTGCCCCATCACCACACACAAATCTCCCTGCGCCCCATCCTCCTTGCCTGTCAGTGACGGAAGGAACTCAATTTCTTTGAACCCACTTTCCGCCAGGAGTGCCGCATATTCCTCGTCGGTGTATGCCTGCATGCTGGCGCTGTGCTGCTCCACCTCTCCCGATTCCAGGTCGACGATATAGAAGCGCGTGGTAGAGGCGGCACGGTCCGCATCCCAGAAGCTCTCTTCCAGGTACAGGTGCGGTTTTTCCGAAAAGAGCCCCCTTTCAGCAGTGAACCAGCCGAGCGGCTCTTCGCCGGTCTTTCGGATCGCAGCAAACGGATGCGGTTCGAGGACCAGGCGGCCACAATCCGCCAGCGCGGCGTATATCTTCTGCAGAATCAAACGGGCATCGGCGGGTTTGAAAACGTTAAATTCTCCAAAGATAAGCATTGCGAGGTCATATCCCGCACCATACTCGGCATTCCGCAGGTCCTGCAGGTCATACCGGATGGTGAGACCGGCATTCCCGGCCTGTTCGCGCGCATACGCAATGGAAGCGGGTGAAAAGTCGATCCCCGTGACCTCGTACCCCAGCCCTGCAAGGCGCTGGGCATAGAGACCGGGACCGCAGCCGAGATCGAGGATGCGCGCGGGGTGATCTTCAGGGAGCAATCCGGCAATGAATGCGACGTGCTTGTCGATGATCTTGAAACGCCGGCTGGCAGCGTCGTGCGCCTGGGAAAGGTGTTCGAGCAGCATCCGGCGGCTGAAGCCCGGGTCGTTCCAGGGGATCGTCTCCCCTTCTGTCCACGGGACAGGCGGCTTTGTTCGGTGCACCAGGTTAGTGAGTGGGTATTTCATATTATTCTCTCCCCGTTTTTGGTGTTAAATCGGGGGAAAGTTTAGCACATTTTCCTGTTTGCAATGTTAATCTGGGTTAGAATTTTGGGGATGGCTTCATTATGTTTGTTGGTTTGATCACTATTCGCCCATAAGCCGACTCGCTGACTAGTTGACTCGCATGCTCCCTAGAACCCCCTTCGCACACCTGCCCACGCCTGTCGAACCGCTGACCCGCCTGACCGCCGCGCTGGGGGGCCCTGAAATAATCGTCAAGCGTGACGACCAGACCGGACTCGCCTTCGGTGGCAACAAGACCCGAAAACTGGAATATCTGATTGCCGACGCACAGTCCAGGCACGCACGGACTCTGATTACTGGCGGCGCGGTGCAGTCCAACCACTGCCGCCAGACCGCGGCAGCTGCAGCGCGCATGGGTCTGGATTGCATCCTCATCCTGACGGGGGATCCCCCGGAGGCGCCCTCCGGAAACTTGCTCCTCGACCAGCTTTTCGGTGCGCGGACAGTGTATACGACCAAAGACCGCCGCGACGAGACCATGCAGGCCGTGCTGGCAGGGGCTGAAGAATCGGGTAAGCGTCCGTACCTGATTCCTTATGGCGGTTCGAACGCGATCGGCGCGGCGGCCTATGCCTACGCAGTGCAGGAACTGCTCGACCAGGGCGTGGCGGCGGACTGGATCGTCTTTGCTTCCTCTTCCGGCGGGACCCACGCCGGGTTGGCCGCCGGCGCGCGTTTGTTCGGATTTGACGGCAGGGTGCTGGGTATCAGCATCGACGAACCGCTGGATGTGCTGACAACCCGCGTGGCGCGCCTGGCGACAGAGACGGCGGCACTACTCAGGCAGCCGGTTGAATTTATGCCGGAAGACATCCTGGCGAACGCCGACTACCTCGGCGGCGGCTACGGTGTGATGGGTGCGGCTGAAGTGGAGGCGGTGCAAATGCTGGCGCGGCTGGAGGGTTTGCTCGTGGACCCAGTCTACACCGGCCGTGCGGCTGCAGGGCTGATCGACCTGGTCCGGGAAGGGTATTTTAAAGCGGGTGAGCGGGTGCTGTTCTGGCATACCGGCGGCCAACCCGCTTTGCTGGCGAGCCAGTATGCGGGGGTGGTGGGATCCGTCAAAGCGGATTGAGCAAAAACCGTTAGCCGGGCGCAAAAGACGCCCGGTTGTTTTGTTAACCCCCACCTTCGCAAGGCTTAAACCTTGCGAAGGTCCCTATCAAAAAATAAAAAATCACCCGAAGAATCTCTCGCGATGCCCTGCAATCAAGGCGATCGCTTTTCCAATCAACGCCTGGTTCTCCGGCAGCTGCGGCCAGCGGCTCGCGCCCGACGGATGCGGCAGCGGCACGATCCAGCGGCCGTCCATGCGCTTCTGCGTCCCGATTACATCCACCAGCTTCGGCTTTTCAGGGTAAAAAATTTGGATCGCCAGGTTGCCGATCGGGATGATCAATGCCGGGTCCACCAGAGCAATCTCGGCATCGAGAAACGGCCTGCACAGGGCCTGCTCTGCCCGCGTGGGCACCCGGTCCCCCCCGCCGGATTTTGCTTTCCCCGGAAAGCACTTGGTCACAGAGGTCATGTATTGGCTGGTCCGGAACGATCCCTCCTCAATCCCTGCTTCACTGAGCCATTGAAACAGGCGTGTACCGCTGCCGGCATTGAAGGGACGCCCGGCATCTTTCTCCGTGATCCCCGGCGCCTGGCCAACAGTCATAATCCGCGCGCCAGATCCGCCCGAAAAGATCGCCCGCGGGTAGATGTCATAACCCGCGTCAAGGCACAGGCGGCAGCTGTGCATCCGTTTGTGCAGTTCGTCTATATTTGTAAAACTCATGCCGGGTAGCTCTCACCCGATATTTCAGCCCAGCGCCGCTGTACCAGCAGCGCATCCTCTTCCATTGCCGGGCTCTCGATCAAAATTCGGCCTTCGCAGCTGAAATCTTTCAATGCCCGCAGGATGGCGTCCAGGTCCAGGTCGGATTCGGTCAGCGGAAGATGCTCACGCTCGCCTTTCTCGGAATATGCAATCCCGGAAATGTGCGTGCTCAGGCTCTTCAAACCTGCGTCTCCGAGCGCCTTGCCGTACGCCTCCAGGATCATGGCCCATTCGGCGTATGTATTGACGCTGCCGTCACCGGGCCGAGCATGCAGGTGCGCAAAGTCGATGCAGGGCTGCACACCCTCGATCGCCTTGCTCATCTCGAGGGTATCCTCAAGTGAACCCAACATCGCCGACTTCCCCATCGTCTCCGGCCTCAGGGTGACCGGGTTGCTGGCAGAACGCAGTTCCTCCACACAGCCGGCCAGCCGCGGAATCGCGACCTTGAGCACTTCCGCCGGCTCCCGCTGAAAATACGAGCCAGGGTGGAAGACGATCTCGGTCGCGCCGGCCAGATTGCCGAAATGGGCTGCGTCCATCAAGCGCTTGCGTGATTTAGGCCATTCTTCATCGTCCGCATTCAGGTTGATGAAATACGGCGCATGGACGCTCAGCAGCACGTCATTCTCCTCCCCCGCTGCCTTGATTTTTTCACAGGTGGCTTCACTGACCCGCACGGAGCGCACCCAGCCCAGTTCAAACGCTGCCAGGCCCAGTTCCCGAAGCTGCATCACCGCTCCGACGCTGCCACCGGGTTTTTTCGGGGTCGAAATCGGTGATCCGACCGTGCCAAATCGAAATGATGGCGCCATGTTTGTTTTCCTTTTAGTTAAACAGCGCCCTGAGTCGCTCAAGGAGAGGTGGGCCGAATACCAGCAGCCCAACGACAAGCGACGACCCGGCTGCGATCATGACCGCAGCCGCACCGACGTCCTTCCCTACCTTGGCCAGCCTGTTCTGCTTCGGGCTTGCCAGGTCGACGACCGCCTCAAGTGCGGTGTTCAAGAACTCCGCCAGCCAGACAAGAGTCACCGCGAGGACGATCGCGACCCAGTCCGATCGGGATATATCCAGCCAGAACCCGAGGATCACGGCCACGAACGTCAGGACGGCATGAATCCAGGCATTACGCTGTGTGCGTATGAGATACCACCAACCGTCAAAGGCATATCGAAATGCCAGCAGCCGGGTACTGAAAAATTCTTTCATGATTTCAAGGAGGTGCGAGCGGG
Source organism: Anaerolineales bacterium (assembly GCA_041564295.1). GTDB lineage: Bacteria > Chloroflexota > Anaerolineae > Anaerolineales > JABWBV01 > DATDOR01. Next base: position 4,962 of record JBFGQG010000232.1, read on the forward strand.
TTGGCTAACTTCTCCAGTATCGTCGCCTGGGCCCCCCACATCTGCCGCTTTTCATCCTCATCACCGTGATCGTAACCGAGCAGGTGGAGCGCGCCATGCACAGAGAGTAATTCCACCTCCTGTGCCAGCGAGTGTCCGCCTTGCGCAGCCTGGCGTGCGGCCGTTTCCAGCGAGATCATGATATCGCCGAGGTACGTCTCTTCTTCGCCAAACTCCGTAAGTTCTCCGGAAGGAAACGAGAGGACGTCCGTTGGTGCATCGATGCCCATAAATCGCTCGTTCAATGACCTGATTTCTTTATCTACGGTGACCAGCACGGTCAGCGCGGGCTGGTTGATCTCAGGATAATCTTCGAGCACTGCTTTAACAGCTCTTTGCACGATGTCAGGCGAAAAAACCTTTCCAACCGAGGCGACAGCTGCTTCTTCCAGGCGGACATCAATGTTCATCGTCCGCATCCATCGGGCTTAGCGTCGAAGGCAGAGAGGGTTCACGATTTTTCCGTGGAATAGTCTTCTGATCGATCGTCGGATATTCCAGGCGGGGATGGTAAACGCCTTTCAGCGTCGAAGTGAAGATTTCGAGGATGATGTTCAGGTCGCGCGGTGTCAGGTTGACATCGTTCAGCTGGTGTTCTGCTATCCGCGTATCAATCGTATCCTTGATTAATTCACGCAAGGCATGCTGCGTCGGTGGGCGCTGGGCGCGGGTGCGCGCTTCACTGCCGTCGGCGAGCATCACGAGCGCCGTCTCCCGGCTCTGTGGGCGCGGCCCGGGATAATAGTAGTCGTTTTCATCCACTTCTGAGGAGTTTCCACCGGCCTCTGTGATTGCACGCCCGTACTGGTATTTCGTCATGGTGGTGCCGTGATGCTCCAGGATGAAGGCCCGGATGGGTTTCGGCAGGCGGTGCTTTCTGGCCAGTTCTTCCCCTTCAATAACATGGTTAATGATCACGCGCGCACTATCTAAAGGCGTAAGTGAGTCGTGCAGGTTCGGAGTCCCTGGGATCTGGTTTTCAATGAAATACTGAGGGTTGAGGGCTTTACCGCAGTCGTGGTAAAGCGCACCGACGCGCG
>JBFGQG010000233.1:0-6030 GCA_041564295.1 Anaerolineales bacterium
AGGACTTCAACCGGGTGCACTTTACTGTTGATCGCTTCGACCTCATCCATCAGAGTCTGGTCCAGTTGCGAACGACCGGCGGTGTCGATGATCAGCACACTGTACCCGCCCTTCTGTGCGTGGTGTAAAGCGTCCGCGGCAAGTTTCGGCGGCTGGACGTTCGCTTCTGCGTAGACAGGGATATCCAGCTGACGTCCAAGTGTCTGCAGCTGGTCGACAGCGGCAGGACGATAGGGGTCGGCTGCAACCAGCATCACCCGCTCGCCACGCGCTCTCAACAGCCTGGCGATTTTTCCTGCGGTTGTCGTTTTTCCGGAACCCTGAAGACCGACGAGCATGATAGTCCGAGGTTTCTGACCCGAGAGGTTCAGTTTATCGGGCTGACCAAGAGTATTGATGAGTTCTTCATTGACGATCTTTACGACTTGCTGCCCCGGGTTTAACGCACGCGCGACTTCATGTCCGATCGACCGCTCTCGAACTCGAGCGACGAAATCTTTCGCAACGGAATAGTGAACGTCCGCCTCCAGGAGTGCGCGGCGGACTTCTTTCATAGCGGTATCCACGTCGCTCTCGGAAAGTTTTCCGCGGCGGCGTAGCTGCTTGAAAATATCGTCTAAGCGGTTGGTCAGTGTTTCAAACATTTTGTCTCATATTGTGCGTTTCCTAACGGCCAGAAATAAAAACTCGCTCCAGCCGCAAAGCAGAGGAACGCAACAGTGGATTTTAGCTACTCTGGGGAGAATGGTCAAGGGTCGCAAGAAATTTCCAGCCGGTCTGCTCGATTAGGAGAAAATAATAACTTTCGCTCGCACTCATCGCAACGAAAGGTTCAGTATGGGGTTAAAAATTTTTGACGGTGAGCGATACGCTTACCTCACAATATCGCACACCAGGTAAAAGGAGAATTAGCATGTCAGTCGCGATTGTAACCGACAGCACGTCGACGATTCCGAAGGAACTGATCGTCAGGCATAATATCAGTGTCGGCCCTCAGATCGTCATTTGGGGAGAACAAACATTGCTCGATGGTATCGATATCACCCCAACTGAGTTTTATGAACGTCTCGAAAAAAGCGAGACGATGCCGACAACCTCGCAGTGCTCAATCCCGTACTTTCAAAAGATTTTTGAAGAGCTCGCAGGCAAAGGTCACGATATCCTCGCTGTCCTCATCTCGAATAAGCTTTCTGGAACGATCAGTTCCGCCGTGCAGGCAAAAGAACTTGTCCCGCAGGCAAACATCGAGATTGTGGACTCGCTATCAACGGCCATGGGTCTCGGTTTTCAGGTCCTCGAAGCAGCTGCAGCGGCCGAAGCCGGTAAAAGTCTCCAGGAATGCAAGGCCGTTGCGGAAGGCAACATCAGTAAGGTCGGCGTCGTGATAACACCTGAAACGCTCGAATATCTTCATCGGGGTGGGCGTATCGGCGGTGGAGCAAAATTCCTTGCGACCGCTTTGAATATCAAGCCTGTCCTGGAGATCCAGGACGGTAGGCTTGAGGCCCTTGAACGCGTGCGGACGCGCAAGAAAGTGATCAAGCGCATCGCAGAACTGGCTTCTGAGAAGATTGGTGATGCAAAAACCGTGCATCTCGCAGCTCTTCATGCCAACAGCCCTGAAGACGCAAAACAGCTCCTCGATGAGGCGCAAGCTCTTGTAAAAGCAGATACGGCAATGCTTACAGAAGTGAGTCCCGCGATCGGCGTCCATACCGGACCAGGGACAATTGGTCTCTGCTGGTATGCAACCTGAAATACCCAAATGAAATTGAGCCGGAGTTCCGGCTCAATTTCATTTACATTAATTCAACTTCCACGAGGCTCCCCGCAGACAGACCGTTGGCCGGGGCCGGGATCCGAATCAGACCGTCCGCCCTTGCTAGCGTGAATATTAAGTTGCTTTTGCCGAATACCGGTTCAGCCATGTAGCTCCCGTCTTCAACCTTAACACGGACAGCCACCCAGTCTTCTCTCCCAGCCACTGAGGATAGGTTGGTTGTGAGCTTTGCTTGCACCATCGGACGCGGTGTCACAGCAGAGACGCCAAGATATTTCGATATGACAGGCTTCAGGAACAAGCCGGCGATAACCAGCGCGCTTACCGGATTTCCGGGAAGGCCGATGACCGGTTTGCCGTTGCAAACGGCCAGGATTGTCGGTTTGCCCGGGCGCACACTGACACCGTGCACGAGCACACCCGGTGCACCCAGCTCGTCGATTACCTGTGCGGTCAGATCGCGTACGCTCACGGACGATCCGGCCGTGAATACAACGATGTCGGCCTCTTTCAGGGCGATTTGTGCAGTCTCACGGAACGCATCCATCTGATCAGGGAGGACGCCATGTAAAACCGGGCTGCCGCCTCCCTCTCTCACGAGCGCCTGTAGTGCATACGAATTGACATCTCGCACCTGGCCTCGGCCTGGTTGATCGAATGGGGAAACGACTTCATCGCCGGACGATAAGATGGCGACTCGAGGCTGCCTGGCTACCGAAACATCAGTGAAACCGAGCGCCATCAACCCGCCGATCTCCGCCGGCCGGATCCGGGCGCCTCTTTTGAGCACGATGTCCCCCTGCCGGACATCTTCACCAATATGTAGAACATTGTCCCCAGCGGCGACGGACCGGTAAATTTCCACTTCTCCACCGGTTGCCGGTTGGGTATCCTCGATCATGACAACAGCGTCTGCCTGGTCAGGCAACATCCCGCCGGTATGAATCACGGCGCACTCACCTGGCTCCAGGCTGATGCCGGCCGCTGCCCCCATCGCGATTTCACCTGCATTAACGAGGTATGCCGGCAGCGATGGACCTGCGCCGTGTGTATCTCGGGCACGCACCGCATAACCGTCAACGGTAGACCGGATAAACGGCGGAAGCGGCTCCGGCGCCGCGATATCTTCCGCGAGCACCCGGCCGAGAGCTTCGGCTGTTGAAACGGTCTCATGAAGGACTTCGATTTCCAACTGCGCTGTAAAACGCGCCAACGCCTCTGCAGGCGAAACCAGGTTCAAGAATTCGCTCATCGGGGCTAGTGTACCACTGAAATAATGACGAAATCCAATTGACAAACCCGCCGAATTCCACTAAACTATTCTCTGACTATACGAAAAGGCTATCCGCAACCCGTGCGCAATATATACGGAGTTCCCATGTCCGACACGCAAAATTATGCCCATCTCACAAAAGACAGCGTTTACGATACGGCACTCAAAGGCTGGAAAATCTTTCTGCAGGACCAGGGAAAATCCCCCCACACGGTCAAAGCATTCCTTGCAGACGTACGCCTGTTGAAAAAGTACCTGCCAGCAGGTCATACGATCGGAGCGACAACGACCGACCAGATCAACGAATTTCTCGACTGGATGCAGGACGGTCGCGGCGTTCCATGCAGCCCGAAGACGCTGGCACGCCGCATCACTTCAATCAAAGCGTTTTTCCGCTGGCTGCAAAATGGCGGTGTAATTCTCGTAGACCCTGCTGAAAAAGTTGTGCAGAAATCCGTGATCAGCCCGCTGCCTGTCGTCCTCAATCCTGCTGAAGTCCATGCAGCACTGGATGTCGCCGATAAATTCCGGCAAGGCGAATCGCCCGACCACAGGCACTACACGCTGTTCCTACTCTTGCTAACGACCGGCTTGAAAAAAAGCGAGACCCTCAATCTATCACCCGAACATATCGACCTGGAAGCTCCCGAAGGTCCTACGTTATTCGTCAAATATGCAAGCCCTACCCACCGCTATAAAGAACGCAAAATCGCGCTTACTGATGACTGGGTCGAAGCTTACCAGGCATACGCAAACACAACTGACCTTTCTGAAAAAATCTTCCCTTGGTCTCCCCGGCGACTGGAATATTTGCTCGAAGACATCAGTGACGGTACAGGACTGAAAAAACACATCTCTTTCGCCATGTGCCGGTGGACCTGCGCCCTAACAGATCTGAGGTCGGGTATGGACCAGAACAAAATCCGCCAGAAACTCGGTGTCTCAAAGATACAGTGGCGTGAAATCAGTATGAAGCTGAGCCGGCTCAACGAATTAACCCCGGAGTAACCGGAGTCGCAGCAGTCTGGCTGTACCTGCATTTGGTGTAAAGCGCGCAGATACGCGTTTCCCGACGATCCAAACAATCTCATCTCCCGAAACGACGATCGGCCAGAGCGTCCGGACGCGTTTTGGGAGTTTTTGATTCACCATGTAATCCGTCACTTTGACAGAATGGCCCTGGAGCCCTGCCGGATAAAACCTGTCGCCAGGCTCTCTGCACCGGACCTGTAAACCATTTTTGAGACGGCCTGCGTCGATGATGACGACTCCAGCGGTTTCAGTTTCATCCATCCTATCAACAATTTCTGCAGCAAGTCGCCAACCGTTCGCCAGATCGAATACCCCCGGGAAATCAAATTTAATTACTGATTTTTTAGTCAGTTGCGGCCAGGATTCGACCGGCAAGACATCCCAATCCGGCGCAATGGACAACGTATCCCCTTCGACAAAGAACTTTAGCCCACCGGTCAGATCTGCAGCTCTTCGGTTGGAATCCGACACTGCTGCTTCTATCGCTCGCAGTACGCTAGCCTGGTCGAAGTCGCGCAAGTTATGCCGCAGGCGCTGAACTGCAAGACGAATAATCCTCGCCTGGACCCCTTCCGAAAGAGCGAGAAACTGCCGCCGATCGATCTGGACCGTATCAGCCGTTTCCAATGTGCAAATCGATTCCCAGATCGGCTGGATAAGTTGTTCTATCGCTTCTTCATCCAGCGCAAGCGCCCGGGCATTGCGCAAGACCGCCTGTTTGAAATTTGTATTGTATGATTTGAGGAGCGGAATTAATTCGTGACGGAGACGATTGCGGAAAAACGTGAGCGATGTATTGGACTCGTCTTCCAGGTAATCAATTCCGGCCGACCTGCAATACTTGAGGACTTCCTCCCTGGACGTCTCAAGTAGAGGGCGGACCAGCGGCAGTTCCATATCGAATGTCGGCAATATAGTCGAAGCGCGCATACCTTTCAATCCGCTGACCCCGGCGCCCCTGAGAAAATGCATCAAAACAGTTTCCACCTGGTCGTCGGCTGTGTGGCCGGTCGCGACCGCCTGGGCTTTGAACTCACGCGCCTTTTCGAACAGGAAACGATAACGCAAAATGCGACCGGCCTCCTCCAATGACAGCCCTGACTCCGCGCTGTACTGCTCCACGTCCATCCTGGCGGAAATGAACGGTATAGCCAACCTATCGGCATACGAACGGACGAAAGCTTCATCAGATCCGCTGCCTGGTCTCAGCATGTGGTTGAAATGCGCACAAATGACTTGATAACCAGAATGGTGCAGCGCGTGCAGCAAACTCATACTATCTGCCCCCCCAGAAACGCCTACCAGGACAGGCCGATCCTTTGTGAATAAGTTATACTTTTGGATGTGAACCGAAAGTTTCTTGTACATCGACCCGATTATAACGCCAGATCATTCCCGACTCTGCGGCAAGGGAGGTACTCGCTTGCTTGAAAAAATCCTTTATGCTAGACTGAAAGCGCTGATTTTGTGAGACGGGAATGAGGACACGCAATGACGCAAAAAATTCTCATCGTTGACGACGATCTCGATACGTTGCGGTTGGTAGGTTTGCTCCTCGAACGCAAAGGGTACGAAATCATTGTTGCGGATAACGGCAGGCAGGGACTCGCAAAAGCTGCCTCTGAAATTCCGGACCTGATCCTGCTGGATGTGATGATGCCTGAAATAGACGGTGTCGAAGTCCTTCGAAGGCTGCGCTCTGATCCGAAGACTGCCAGAATCCCCATCATCATGTTTACGGCTAAATCCCAGGTGGAAGACAAGGTCCTCGGATTCGAATCTGGAGCAGACGACTATCTCACCAAGCCAACGCATCCGGCCGAATTGATTGCGCGTGTCCGCACGATCCTTGCCCGCTCCGCGGCGAAACATACTTCAGGCGGTGCGAATGGTTCTGAACGAGACCGTGGAAAGGTGAGCTGCATCCTGGGTGCCAAGGGTGGCA
>JBFGQG010000234.1:0-6010 GCA_041564295.1 Anaerolineales bacterium
ACTCCAACCCTACAGGACCGACGACCGGGTTTACGTACTGGGATCTCGAAGACTGGTTTCGCGAAGACCGCTCGGTCGATCTGCAGAGATAGAGGCCGTCATGCACATTCTGCTCATCGGTTCCGGCACGGTTACATCGCAGGTGCAGTTGAAATGCAGCGAGCATAATTACCCGATTGCGGCGGTCCTTTCCTCCGCCACACCACAAATGCTCGAGTTCTTCGATTACCAGGCTCTACTCGTCGTCGCCCCAGAGGCATCAGTCAACGCGGAAACACTGCGGAAAGCAGCCGGCCTGGGGAAGCGCATCTTCTTGATCACCGGTGAATCCGATGCGCTCACCGCCTGGGCCGGCGGAGCTGGCGTACCCACCTTTGCTTTCCCGCCCTCCGGGATTGAAATCGACCGTCTGTTCCAGGCGATCGGCCGCAGCGCTGCTGGCGCAGTCGCCTCAGACCAACAGTTTCGCCGCTCGCTCCTCGGCAGCGACGGCAGCGCCCGGCTCCAATCCGGGATGGCGGTGCGAAAGATCGCCGTCACATCCCCGAAAGGTGGGACCGGTAAAACAACAACTGCCGTTAATCTCGCCGTTGCCCTCGCGTTGTCAGGCGTGTCGACTTATCTCGTTGACGCAGATGCCAATGCCGGTGCACTGCAGTACCACCTGCGCATGTCCTGGGCGCGCACGACTTTGCTCGGGTTGCTGCGAACGGAACAATCTCGCGCGCTCAGCTCCAACCCCGTGGATGAATTGGTGAGCGGAGCGCATTACCTCGACGCTTTCACCGAGGTCGAGCACCTGCCTACTCTGAGAGTCCTCCCCGGCATCGTAACCGGCGACCTCTCCGACGAATCGCTCCAGGACGAATCCGGCATCGATAAGGTGATCAACGGTCTGTTCGATGCAGGCGTCGGGGCCAACGGCGTCGTGATAATGGACGTCGGCATTAACCCGGCCCACCCGCTCCACCGGGCAGCGCTGCGGGCAACGGAGGGAATTGCGATCGTGATCAAACCCGAAATCCCCGATATCGCCGAGGTCCGGCGCTGGCTGGACCGGATGACCGGTTCCCTTGCCGGGCGTGTCGGGCGGGAATCAGCTTATGGATTTATCGGCAGCCGGGTCAAGCTTTGTTACAACATGGTCGTCGCGCAGAGCTTCAAGAGTGTCCATAAGCTTTTGATGCGCGAACTCGATGCTGACGATGTTTCATTGAAACTCGCTCCGAACGGCATATTGCCGGTTGTTGAGCCGCATGCAGCGCTGCAGGCGGTTAACTCAGACAACGTCGAAGACGTCTTCACCTGGCGCTACCGGCGTGAACGGCCCGAGGAACTCAGGGCCTACACGGAAGCTCTGGTCGATTTCGCCTGTCACTTCGTACCGGTAGCACGTGAATCGGCTATCCGTGCAGGCCTGTTGAAGCCAGAAATCCCAAAAAACGGATTCCTGAGGAGGTTATTCGCATGAGGAAACTGGACTTAAAAATCGCTGACAACACCCAGGACAAACCGCAAGAACCGGACGAAGTGCCGTTCTCCCCTTTCCAGGTATCGGCAGGTGCTGTGCGGACCGTCGTCGGTGCTGATAACCCGGACCGTCTTGCGCGTGCCTGGGAAGCGCTGCTCGCAGAAGGCCAATCGCGAAAGGCCGCTGCCTCGGTCCGCAAATCCCTTTCGCCAGTTGAAATCGAAACCCTTTCCCGGGAGGTTTTCGCAGAAGCCGCTGCCCGCAGCATGCAGGGGGGTATCAGGCTGCCTGAAATCTTCCTGACACGCCTGATCGGCGAACTATCCGGGCTTGGCAACCTGCTTGAATTGATCTCTCGCCCTGACGTGGAGGATATCGCCGTCAACCTGCAGCACGTCTATGTCTACTCTACGAGGCAGGGCTGGAGCTATGCCGGCCAATCACCGCCCGGGATTGGAGATGCGCTGCGTGTGCTGATGGACCGCGCCGGCCAGCGCACGCCCACACCTGACTTCCCAATCGCAGACGCGATGCTGCAGGTGATGGTGCCGGCCGATTCCGGCGTCGTGGAACGCAAAGGACTGCGGATCAACTACATCATGCCGCCGGCCTCGCCGTATGGGGACGTCATAACGCTGCGGGTCAGCAATTATGCTTCTGGAAAACAGGTCGGGATGGCTGGTCTTTGTGAGAGCCGCCTGCCATCCATTTCCCAACCGGTCTTCAATCCGGTAGATTTTCCGAACGGCAATGGCCTGTTAACGCCGTCCGCAGCAAATTACCTGCTCTCTGTGATGGTGCACGGCGGGACGCTGATCGTGGCCGGGACCACCGGCTCCGGCAAGACGTACGTCGCCCAGCGAATCCTCCAGGAAATGCTCGGTTTCTTTTCGCCCGGTGCAATCCGTCTCTTTGTAATTGAAGACGCCAATGAACTTGTCCTCAACGGCTGGTCCGGCGACCCGGAGCTGGACACAGGCAATATTGTCTATACGGTTACCCGCGGAGAAATCAGGGGCGGTCCCCCTCCGGTCACGATGTATGACCTGATCCGGGCAGCGCTGCGTTCCCGTCCGCACGGCATCATCATCGGCGAATCACGTGGTGCTGAAGCATGGGAGTTGGTGCGAGCGGCAGCAACCGGACACGGTTATTCTGCCTTCACAATCCATGCGACCAGCGCCGAGCATGTCTGGGCCCGTTTTTTCCAGGTTGTTCAGGCCCATCCGGATGCCCAGCGTCTGCAGGACCACCAGATCGCGCAAAGTTTTGCGGAAGCGGTCTGTGCTGTGGTTTACATAGAGCGCAATCCTGTTGATGGCCAGGTCGTCCGCGAGATTGCAGAAGTGTCGCCTGTGATTGAACGCGCAGCCGGAAGACCGTCGTTTACGCCGTTATTCCGTCGCGATCGGGGATTGGGCCTTACACCAACCGGCAACCGGCCTGAGCGCTCCGGGTTTCGCATGAATGATCTCGGTCTCCCGGATGATTTTTTCAAAACCGCGTGAAAATACGATCGATCACCCCCGGTAAGACCCAGGCTTTCATCCAATGCCTGGGCTTCAAGGAAATGCACGGCCAGGTCTTACTCGTTGATCAGGAAGGGCGCGCGCGAGTCTTTTACGAACTTGAGGCCGACCCCGACCACAGTCACTTCCAACCGGATGCGGCATATGCACACTTGTTGAACGGCTTACAGCCGGGGAGTACAGTCCGGTTCCTGAAATTCTACTGGCCGAATGCCGCCCCTCGCCGGGAATTTGTCCGGCAAATGACCGCCTGGCAATCGAATTTGCAGAAAAGGAGACCAGAGCTTCAACGCGGTCTCGAGCAATTCCTTGCTTCCGCGCCGCTCCCGTATTTTGGAAGGACCTTGTTGGAATGTGTCGTCGAATCTGTGGAGAGCCAGGCGTGGATTGATACTGTCCCTGCACTGCTGCTCGAGTTTGGGATCGAAGCTCGCCGATTGCCGCCGGATGAGGTTCAGAGCCTTGCACTGACGATTTTCCATCCGGAGCTCGGTTAAATGCGATGATTTTCAACAAAAAACCTTCCATTCCCGACGAAAATGAAAACGCTCACGCTGCATTCGTCGCGGCAGTGGCACCCGAAGCAATGGAAATTGCAGAAGACCGGCTTTACTTTCCGGGAGCAGCGCTGCTCCCGTTGACCGTCCGGGGTGCAGGAGCACCGGGAATGCCTCACCGGCCCTGGTCGCAGCTGCGCGCAGTCGACCTCCTTGCCGGCGTACCGGCGATTTACTCCCTTTCTCTTCGCCGAGAAATCCCGGATGCGTTGCGCGCCAGCCTGCGCGTTCGCAGGACCGTGTTCGAAGGCGTGCTGCTGGCTTTGTCGGAGAAAACCGGCCGCAGGCCTTCGCGGGCCGAGCAGACAGCTGATGTCGCATTAGATGAGGCAGAATCAAGGTTGGCGCTTGGTGAACCCGCTTTTCGCGGCGCACTCCTGGCCGGTCTGTACGCAGCGAAAGCGCGCGAAGCGGAGGCAGACGCCGCTCGCCGATTTCTTGAAAGCCGCTTGAGAGCAAAAGGGTTCGTCACACAGCGGCTGGCATATGTCGCTGAGCGCGCGCTGCTGCATTTCCAACCGGGCGGGGAACTCTTTCCTGGTATTTACGAACCGACCCTGATGCTGGAAGAAGCCGTCAGTTTGGCCTCCCGGCCTGAACGGAACATGCGCCCTCCGGCGAACTCGGTCTATCTTGGGTCTGCGCAGCGCGACGGACGGGACATTTACTTCTCTCCCGAATTCGGATTGGACCCAGAGGCCGGGCAGCCGCCTCACGCCACCACCCTCCTGCTGGGTGAAATGGGTTCAGGAAAGACAAGCCTGCTGCGGACCATCCTGTTGCAAAGGCTCCTGCAGGGCCGGCGAATCGTCAGCCTGGACCCTGAAGGTGAGAACAACGCGCTCTGCGAGTCGCTCGGAGGATGGATTATTCCGGCAGGACAGCCGTCCGATGCGGAGAAGTGCCTGCTGCATCCCCTTGAGGGTGATTCTGCCGGGGAGCTCCTCTTTGCGACCCGGTTCTTATACGGCATTTTATCCGGGGGCGAACCTGTTCCACCGCGCACGCAGGCGGCCCTGCATGATATTGTGCAGTCCTATTGGAGAACTCATCCGGGAAAAACGCTCTCCCTCTCAACCCTGGCCGGCAATCTGATGCAGCAGGCGGATGAATCTTGCACAGCCGCTGCGCTGCTGCGCCCGTTCGCAGCCGGCGGATTGTGGGACGGCTTTTTCGACCGTCCCCACCCCTTACTTCAGCGCAGCATGTTCGACCAGGACTCTCAGCCGGGCGGAATTCCATGGTGGAATTTCGATCTCTCCGGTCTCCGTGAAGAGAACAAAGCGATCGTTCACGGGCTCTTGACCTGGTTCCTTTACCGGGTGATCGCTGTTTCTTCGGCACCGCTGGACGTATATCTGGATGAGGGCTGGCGCCTGATGCGCAGCCGTGCCTTTTCAGCGCTGCTGGATGAACTCGGGCGCCGCGCCCGCAAACGTGGGGTTTCCATTTTCGTCGCCACCCATCTACCCGGTGATTTCGACTCCCAGTCCAACGCACTGGGCCTGGCTTCGATGGCTTTTACAGGGCGGTTAGGACCGGGGCAGGCAGAAAAACTCATGGAACAGTTCGGCATCTCACACGAGATTGCTGAGAAACATGCAGAAAAGATTGCCCGCTTACCTTCCCGCAATTTCTACGCCATTCCCTCTGGCGGGCGGAGCAGCCTGTTTGCACTGCAGGTCCGCATTCCACCGGACTGGTTATCGTGGTGGCAGCGGCTTGGTGCGGCAAGATGAACCCATGCAAAACCTGCAGAGAAATGATGCCATCCTCAGTATCCGCCTGTCCGTCATGTACTCGCGGATGGGAAAGCTGGGAATTGCAGTTCTCGCCCCTGCCGCTCGAAAACGTCCGAATGCGGCTGCAGGACTGGGCTGCAACCCTCAGGCCTCCAGCGATATTGGCGATCGAAGCTGGAGGAGACGGATTACGGATCCGTCTCCGTTTACAAAAAGGCTCAGCGCATGGGTCCGCCGCCGCCTGGGCGGCGGCAACGCGCCAGCACAGCTGCTGGAAACGAGTAGACTATGCCCTGCAGGATCCCGAGAATCTCCATTCAATAGTAACTGCCGCTCTGCTGCCTGAGATAGCGGCCGCATCGACAGAACCGTTCATTTCGATCGGCGCTTCGCTGCTGTCGTCCGCAGCTCGAGGTGTTCCGGTCACTCTCTATATCGCCATCCACGGACGTGAGGACGAGCTTCAGGAACGTCTGCGCGCATTGTCCGCCTATGCGACCGGCACCGAGAAGGGCGTGGACGATGACGCTGCCAGGTTGCGCCGCTGCGCGTCGGTGAGGCGGGGAAGGCCGTCCTCGGTTCGTTGACGCTGCAGTCGGTTAGCTCTTCGGTTGAGGGTTCCGTCCATCTTGCGTAGAGCCTGACGAACCGTCGATATGTAGTCGTGGAGGGCTTTCACCTCGCTCAATGCCATCAACGGGACCTCCATCT
>JBFGQG010000235.1:0-6007 GCA_041564295.1 Anaerolineales bacterium
CCCCATAGGGAAGGTTTCGAGCAAGCTGGTCGCCCTGCCCGCGCAGACCCACGAAATTCAGCAGGCGGCGCGCTTCTTGAACAGCAGCTTCTTCCTCTTCGAGGAAGCGTTTGCTGCGCCAGATGGATTCAGCCCAGAACGTTTTCAACCGGGGGTGCTGACCGACGAGGATATTCTCTATGGCGCTCATATTGGAGAAGAGGCGGATATTCTGGTAAGTTCGCGCGATGCCAAGTTTTGTGATGATGTCCGGCGAGCGACCGTTGATAAACTTTCCGTCGAATTCGATCAGGCCTTCGTCCAGCTTGTAGAAACCGGTGATCAAATTGAAGAACGTCGTCTTACCGGCGCCGTTCGGGCCGATGACGGCGTAGATCTGGCCGGGTTCGACTTCAACAGTAAGTTCGTTGACGGCGATCAAACCGCCGAAACGTTTCGTAACATTTTTGGCTGATAGTAAATGATTCATGATGCACTCCTAATCGGCTGTGGCTCCAGAGAAATCCGGATGGTCTTCCCCTGCATGCAGCTCGCGCTTGAACACCTCCGCCGGAATAAAGCCCTCCGGCCGGATGAGCATCATGACGATGAGCAAGATACCGTAAAGGAGCAGGCGATATTCTGTGAATTCACGCAGCAGTTCCGGGAGGCCGACCAGCACGACTGCGCCAACAACGACGCCAGGAATGCTCCCCAGGCCACCGACTATGATCAGAGCCAGTGCGTTGATCGAGACGAGCAGGCTGAATGTGTGTGGGAAGATGGTTCCAAGACGCGCTGCAAAGATTCCCCCGGCAAGGCCGGAAAAACCGGCTCCAATAGCAAAAGCCAGCAGTTTTGTCTGGACGAGATTGATCCCCATCGCTTCAGCCACATCTTCATCTTCACGCATCGCCATCCACTGGCGGCCGAGACGCGAATCGCGCAGCCGGATGGAAATAAAACCGACGAGCAGCGCTCCTAGAACTATGAGGTAGTACATTGTTTGCGGCGTTTTCATTTGTATTCCGAAGAACACCGGACTGGGAATTTTCAGGATGCCCTGCGCTCCGCCGACGATCGGCGAGAGCCAGTCGGAAAGCGCAAGGATGCGGATGATCTCACCGAAACCGAGCGTCACGATGGCGAGGTAGTCTCCGCGCATCCGAAGAACCGGAAATCCCAGGATGACGCCGAAAAATACCGAGACAACGACAGTGATCGGAATGGCCATCCAGAAGTTAATGACCCCGCCACCCATGTTCAGATCGGTGCCGGTGGTCATGACGCCCATCGTATAGGCTCCAAAAGCGAAAAATGCCACGTACCCCAGGTCGAGCAGACCGGCGTAGCCGACCACGATATTGAGGCCGAGACCCATCAAGATGAACCGGCCGACCTCGAACAGGGCCTGGCTGAGGAATTGACCGAGAATCCAGGGAGCAATCGCCAACGCGACCACGACGACACCGAGCTGGATCAGCTGGGTGCGCTGGTCTACCGGTTTATTTCCATTGTTTTTCTTCTTTTCGGGAACCTGGCGGCGCATACGGAAATAATTTGAACCGAATACAACGAGCACAATGACGATCGCAGGTATGATCTTGATGGCTTTGCCTGTAAAGAAGAGATTGGAAACCCTCGTTCCGAAAAGATTGACCAGCACCTGGATGACCAGCTCAGAAAAACTGCTGATGATCAGGAGATAGGCAATGGCCATTCCTAGCGGCTTTCGCAAATCCTCCTTGATCTGAGTGAATGCGGCGGTGATCAGGACGATCCCGATCGTCGCAATGGCAAAATACAACAGGCCTAGCGGCACCCCCTGTTTAAGCGTGATGATCTCCATGAGCGGAGGTGACACGTTTAGGAATACCTGGCGCATATCGACAACGCGGTTCAGGAGGACGAGTGCAATCGGTAAAGTGGGCGTGAATACAGCCGTTACCAGCACAGACCGCCAGAAGTTACCCCCGTTGCCGTTTACATAGCGGACGATTAATAAACCCGCGGCCACTGCACCGCCATAAAGCAAGAGGTGCCCCATGTTCAGCAGGCTGCCGACGAGATTCCGGGCGCTGAAGACTTCCACCATGCCGATCATACTGAAATACAGCATGATTGCAGAGCCGATCAGGCCATATCGCGCAGAGGTTTTCCAGTCGAATGATTTTGTTTCCATGATGGTTACCTCTACGCTTTCTTTTCTGCAAGACGCTCGCCAAAAATGCCCTGCGGTCTGAAGATAAGGATCATCACGAGGACGGTAAAAGCGATGGCGTCTTTGAGTTGGTTCGCGGCGGGGATTCCGAGGCCTTCAAGGATTGCATTTGGCCCGAGTGATTCGATGAGCCCAAGCAACAAGCCTCCGATCATAGCCCCTGGAATTGAGCCGATTCCACCGAGTACTGCGGCAGTGAAGGCTTTAATTCCCGGGAAAAAGCCCATGAAGTAATATACGCCTGGCGGACGAAACAGCCCGTTAAAAATACCGGCTGCACCGGCCAGGGCGCCGCCCAAAGCGAATGTTGAAACGATGACCCGATCAATGTTGATACCCATCAAACGGGCGACGTCCTTGTCCTCGGAAACTGCACGCATAGCTTTCCCGGTTTTCGTCTTTTCGACGTAGTAGAAAAGTGCAAACATCAGTGCAAGCGCAGCGATGAAGACGACCGGCTGTACGCGTGGTACATTAAATCCAAAAATCACCCAGGTTTGCGAAAGCCAGGCGACTGTCGGATAAGCGCGGAACTGGGTGCCGAACAGTCCGCGAAATGTGTACTGGAGGACGAAAGAAGCACCGATCGCTGTGATCAACGGGATCAGGCGGGGGGCATTGCGCAGCGGGCGATAGGCGATACGCTCAAGGAGCAGAGCAATAATCGTTGAAACTGCTGCGGCAAAAACGATCAGGATGATAATCGCCAGAAACGGATTGCTGTTCAGAAATCCGGAACGGTCAAACTGGAGCGCAAGGAAGACAGCTGAAAGCGCTCCGGCCATATAGACTTCACCATGGGCGAAATTGATCATCAATAAAATACCATAGACCAGCGTGTATCCAAGGGCGATCAAGGCATAAATACTGCCCTGTGCTAACCCCGCAAAAACCAGGGTTGCCCATTGAGCACCGGTGTATGTCCCCGCTCTTACCGTATTATACAAACCGATCAGGATCACAATAATAAAAGTGACCTGGGCAAGTCGCAGGAGGATGTCTACCCAGGTGAGACGCTGCATCACGTTTTTCAGCATATGGCCCTCTAAAACTTTTGGGTTTGGAAAAAAAAGTCGGGATGAGCCGGCAATACCGGCTCATCCCTGATTTATTTATGCAAACCGTGTGTTGATAAACAACGGACTGCCGTTAAGGGGTAAAGACAACTTCCGGCGGCCAGTTCCCGCTCACTTCAGCTTCTGAAAGCTGGAAGATACCGAGAGCTTCACCTGTGGCGCAGTCGCCGGTAGCGTTGCATGAAAGCGTGCCCGTCAGACCGCTGAAGTTGGTCGTGGCGGTCATGGCGTCGCGGAGGGCCTGGCGGCCGATCAGCATGGAGCCATCTTCGCCGACCTGGGCAACAGAAGCAATCGCATCAAGGATCATGTTCGTGCAGTCATAGGCGAACGCATGGAACCCTGAAGGCGGAACGCCGCCCTTGGTCTCTGCCCACTTCTGGAGGAAGGCGTCGTAATCTGCACCCGCAACATACGGACCGGAGAGGTACATGCCGACTGAGTTAGCACCTGCATTCTCCGGGAACGTGTCGGCCAGGAGGCCGTCAGCACCGAAGAGGACTGTGTTCTCAAGACCGGTGATCTCAGAGGCCTGGCTCACGATGAAGGGGCCTTCCGGTTCGAAGATCGGGAAGTAGAGTACGTCGGGGCTGTCTGCTGCAACAGAGGTCAGGATGGTGCGCATGTCGGTGTCGCCGACATTGACTGCACCCTGGAAGGTGATGGAGCCACCGAGTTCCTGGAAGGTGTCGGCGAAGACCTGCTGCAGAGCGTCAGCGTATGGGCTGCCGTCGTGGATCGTTGCGGCCGTGCGGGCACCGAGTTCATTGTAAGCGTATTCAGCAGCAATGCGGCCCTGGAACTTGTCGTTGTGTGCTGTGCGGTAGTAGCCGGGCTCCCAGCCGCCTTCGGGGTCGGTCAGGCCGGGGTTCGTGTTCGAGGACGAGCACATGAGCATGCCGGCGGCGCTAACAGTTGGCAGCGCGGCAAACGCAGCGCTGGAGCAGTTCGTGCCGACGATGGCGACAACGGTCGGGTCGGACGTGACCTTGGTAGCCGCAGTCTGGCCGCCTTCAGCGGAACAGCCCGAGTCCTCACCGGTCAGGGTGATGGTGTGGCCTTGAAATTCAGGGCGCTCGGAGATTGCAATTTCAATCGCACCAAGGGAATCCTCACCCAGGGTTGCGGTTGCGCCGGTGACGGTCAGCATATACGCCAGGTGAATGGGATCACCTGAAGCGAGTTCAACACAGCCGATGGCATCGGTGCATTCGAGCGTGGCCGGAGCCTGCTGACAGGCGCCAAGTACGGCTCCAGCCAGCAGGAGTACAAAGATTACAAACAAGCGTTTATTCATACTTCTCTCCTCAAAGAATATTAGTATTGGATCCGGCAGTGTAAAACGATGAATCTGTTGAAATGGGCCTTTATCCTCCTTTGCCGAGAGACTTTTCGCCCCACAGCCTGGATGCAATTGTGAATTATTCATAAGATTTTATAGCAGTTGTCCTAATCGGTCAAGAAAAGTGAGCGACGTTTCCGAACCTCTTATAAACCCGGCCCCTGATGGAAGAAATCGCAATAATATTGGTGAACACTATTCCATATAAACCCCGGAACACGGCATACGTCGCGGTATTTCAAGATGTATAAACACTCATTTTTCTTTCGAATGGCCCCTTGTTCGGGTCCCTATGGTAAAATTTCGTTTGCAATTTTCCAGCGAAAATCGGGGAAAAATAGCAGAATATAGATAGCTTTGGTATCCGAATTCCGGAGGATTTAGTGACAGACACAAACGGGAACTCCTATCGCGCAGAAAATATCCAGGTATTGGAAGGTCTGGAGGCCGTACGCCGTCGACCGGGTATGTACGTCGGCGGTACAGACATAAAGGCACTCCACCACCTGGTATATGAGGTCGTCGACAACTCGATCGATGAGGCTCTCGCAGGCTACTGTACGGAGATCAACATCATCATCCATGCGGATTCCTCCGTAACGGTAACCGACAATGGACGCGGTATCCCGGTGGACATCCACCCTCAGACCGGCAAACCGGCGCTCGAAGTCGTCCTTACGATGCTGCACGCAGGCGGCAAGTTTGGCGGTGGGGGTTATAAAGTTTCTGGCGGTCTGCACGGCGTCGGCGTCTCTGCCGTCAACGCGCTTTCGGAATGGTTCGATATCAAAGTATACCGTGACGGAGAAGTGCACCACCAGCGTTACGAACGTGGTATCCCGCAAGGGCCGGTCAAAATAATTGGCAAAGCCCCCAAGGGCTACACCGGCACGCACCAGACCTTCATGTTTGACAAAACGATCTTCACAGAAGAAGGGTTGGACTACCGTTTCGAAACACTCGTCCAGCGATTCCGGGAAATGGCCTTCGTAACAAAAGGTATCCGGATCAAGTTCCTGGACGAACGCAACGAAAGGGAAATGACCTTCTACTTTGAAGGCGGTCTCAGTTCATTCATACGCTACCTGAACCGAAACCGTTCGAACCTGCACAAAATCGTCTCGATCGAAAAGGAAGTCGACGGTATCTTCATCGACGCGGCCATCCAGTACACCGATGCTTACGCCGAATCCGTCTATGCCTTTGCCAATACGATCAACACGACGGACGGCGGCACGCATCTGACTGGTCTGCGTTCCGCCATCACCCGCACAATCAACGACTATGCTCGTAAAGCCGGCCTTTTAAAAGACGCCGACTCGAACTTTACGGGGGACGACACCCGCGAGGGTCTCACGGCGATCGTCAGCATCAAGCATCCGGAGCCCC
>JBFGQG010000236.1:0-5995 GCA_041564295.1 Anaerolineales bacterium
CATTCCTGAACCGCAGACGGCTGCTTCTCCTCCTGGCAATATTCTTCACAGGCGTATATCTTTTCTCCTCCTGGTATGCTCGCGAACTGCGTCTGGTGTCTGCCTCTTTTCGGATGCTGAACGATGCTCAAACAATCTGGTACCCCAACCCGATTTTGGACTATCGCATTGTAGTTGACGTGATCCGACCGGGTGAAAGCCGCCGTAATGAAATCGAGGTGGAAAATGGCGAAATTGTCTACGCCATGGTGCAGTACCGCCGTCGCAACGGTTGGGGCTGGGACGAGGCTTATGCACTTAACGAGGCCCAGGCCTACCCGTTCACGATCCCAGGACTCTACGAGATGGTGCGCGGCGCGCTGCGGGCCAGCAACCGCACTCGCATCCGCGTCGACTTGCAGGGCGATCCCCCTTTCCCGCATGAAATCGAGTTCGGACCGGTCTGGCAGAACGGGATGGCGCTGCGTGAAACGGTCTCGAGGGTGATCGTGCGGGAGTTCGAAATACCGGCGCCGTAATTATTCGGTATTCCCGTTTATCCCGTATATAGCCTTTTAGCGACCGCAAAGGCAGCATTCGCAGCCGGAATGCCGGCATAAGCGGCGACGTGCAGCAGGACTTCTTTCATGTCTTCCGGTGTGATGCCTGTGTTTATACTGGCTCCCATGTGCAATTCAAGCTCCTGCTCTCTTCCCAATGCGGCGAGGATGGCGATCGTCACCATGTGCCGGGTCTTAAAATCCAGCCCATCACGCGACCAGACCGACCCCCAAGCTACCTCGGTGATGAAGCGCTGGAAGTCCCGGTCGAATTCACTTGATTTCTCCCACGACCGGTCCACGTGTGCGTCCCCCAGCACAGCCCTGCGGGCCTGCATGCCTTTTTCAAACGTCGAATCATCCATACGGTCTCCTTACGCGACTGAACGAACGGCACGTCTGCGCCGTTCGTCGACGACCACATTCTGTTGTGCTTTACAGTTTATCCGGACTGCGGTTCTTGGCGGGCCAATAAAAGGAACCAGGCAGCCATAATTAAACTGAGCCCGATATAGACATACCCGTTGATGCTGGTTACTTCCGGCAGTGAAGCCAGGTTCCAGACAACGATGAGTGAAAACAAGACGTAACCGATACCGGCGCCCATCAGGAAGGCCCGACGCGCCTGCGAAGCCGGTGCATCGCGCATCATCCAGCTAACGAGCACATAACCGATCGCAACACCACCGACCGCGCGCTGCAGGTTGATTACGGAAGGGGTGACTTCCAGTCCGTTCGATTCGGCAAAAGCCGCCGGCATCAGCAGCGAAGCAACGACGACGAGCCCAACGTAAATGGCATTGACAGTCAGCAGGTTTCGAACATTCATATTTCAACCTCCGGTATTTGAATTGGCGCCGTTCGTCCGGCGCGGTTTCCAGCTCTCATGGTCCTTGAGTGTGATCGAAACTTCGATCACTCACCTTGTCTTCCGGTGCTCCTCTTTCGGATTCGTTTGATAAGCTTCATACCTCGAGCGGTAATTGTCCTTTTTTTCGGTGTCCCAATGGTCAATACGATGCCGGCGGTGAGCAATTTACGCTCCCACGATCCCTGCACGAGATCGGGTTGTGTGAGCGCGGCAAACGGCACTGTCACCGGTGGGGTAAAGGTACGGGCAACAATAATTTCACGATTTTCGATCCTGAATATGATTGCGTTCGTCATTCTTTCCTGGAAACGAGGAAACGAACTGACCTATCTACAACCGATATAACCCCGCTTCCCTTGTTTCGGCGCGCCAACCGGCTGCTCGATTGCTTTCTTCAAAACAATCTTCCGGATTATGTAATAAACTGCAACCTTCTTGATACTATTTATTGTAGAACGACGCAAAAGCGAGACGGAAACCTGCGAATGGACCATGAAAAGCAAAAACAGATCCTGGACGATTGGCTCAACAACCACAGAGGCATCCTCTTCAAGATTATCCGTGCATTTGCGTTTACACCACACGACCAGGAGGACCTTTTCCAGGAGCTTTCCCTTCAGCTGTGGCGCTCGATCCCGGATTTTCGCGGCGAATCCAAAGCCTCGACCTGGATCTACCGCGTATCGCTCTACACCGCCACCGTCTGGGCGCGTAACGAGCGTAAGCTACCGGAGACCCGGCCGCTCGATGATGTTGCCCACGCCTTGAGCATCAAAGACCCTGAAAAAGACGAAAGGGTGCAATGGCTATATGCCCAGATTGCCCGGCTGGATCCCATCGACCGGTCGGTGTGCCTGCTGCTGCTGGAGGGTTTCAGCTACAAGGAAATGGCTGAGATGCTGGGCATATCGGAGAGCAATGTCGGCGTCAAGATCCACCGAATCAAGAAACATTTGCTTCGTAAGTCACAGGAGTAAATCAAAATGGAGCTGGAAGAAATGCAAGTCATATGGAACGAACAAAACAATGAAAAAATGTATGCAATCAATGAAGAAGCGCTCTATGGTTATATCAAGGGGAAAGGGCGCTCGGTTAAACACTGGTTGGAACTGCTGGAATGGATGATGATCGCCGTAAACCTGGTCCTTGGGATCTTGTTGACCCTCGATACCGTGCAGGACAGTGGACCGGTGTACCAGTATGTGCTGTCGGGGATGTACATCGCTTACGCTTTGTTCTCGGTCTTCTGGCGTCTGGCCCGCAAGCGGGAGGAAGTGCACTTCCCTGAGACGATGTTGGGCGAGCTCGATAAAGCGATCTGGCGAATCGACTATCTTATCCAGCAAGGCCGCTCGATCATCAACTGGTACCTGCTGCCGCTGCTGATCGTCGCTTCACTCGTGATGGTGCTGAACCAGAAACCGGTCCTCGCCCTGGTGCTGTTGCTGGTGGTCCTTCCCGGCGGCTATTTGGGGGCGCGCTGGGAGGTCAGAAAATTCCACCTGCCGAAGAAACGCTCGTTGGAGGCACTGCGCGAAACGCTGACGTCTTCGTCCTCCTGACGCGATCTGTGAGCTGAAGGCGCTGAAAACCGGCAGCCGGGGGTTGAAGCCACCCGGCTGCCGTCCGGGCGAATGCCGGTCATTGGGCAGCCCGCTGAACCACATCTGCGCTGGGCAAAAGCCCGGCGCTCACTGCGTGAGGCCGGAAGATTCGCCCAATCCTGATTAGCGATTTATAATTAATATCCATCAACTCCAGGCTGCCGTCCGGGCAACTGCTCGTAAGGAAAATCCTATGAAAATCTCGATCATCGGAAGCGGATTCGTCGGCGCAACAACGGCCTACGCGCTGGTCATGCGCGGCGTCGGCCGCCAGATCGTGCTCGTTGACCTCAACAAGCAGCGCGCCCAGGCCGAAGCGGACGACATTTTCCACGCCGTCCCTTTCGCACATCCGCTGAACGTTTCCGCCGGCGGCTATCCGGATATCGCCGGCAGCAAGGTCGTCGTCGTGGCGGCGGGCGTGGGCCAGAAGCCTGGCGAGACGCGCCTTCAGCTGCTCGAGCGCAACGTCGCCGTCTTCCGGAGCATCCTGCCGGAAGTGTACCGCTACGCGCCGGACGCCGTCCTCCTGGTCGCGACGAATCCCGTGGACGTGCTGACCCATGCCGCCGCCCAAATAGCCTCTGAGTTCGGAATCCCGCCCTCCCGCATCCTTGGATCGGGGACTACGCTCGATACCGCCCGCTTCCGCGCCTTGCTCGGCCGGCACTTGAAAGTCGATCCGCAGCACGTGCATGCTTACGTGGTCGGGGAGCACGGTGACTCAGAGGTCCTGACCTGGTCGCTGGCGACCGTCGGTGGCGCGCCGCTCGACGTGATCGCCGAGCAGGAAGGCATCCCGCTGGACCAGGAGGTCCGGGATTCCCTCGATCGGAATGTCCGATACGCAGCCTATAACATCATCGACGGCAAAGGCGCCACCTATTACGGCGTCGGCAGTGCGCTGACCCGCATCATCGGCGTCATCCTGGGCGACCAGCGTTCGATCCTGACCGTCTGCACGCCCGTTGAGGAGATCGCCGGTGTGAAGGATGTGACCGTTTCACTGCCGTTCCTGATCGGCGGGAGCGGTGTGCTCGACCGGTTCCCGCTGCCGGTCTCTCCCGAAGAAGAGGCGCTTCTCAACAAAAGCGCAGGGGTAGTGCGCAGCGCAATCGACAG
The DNA here is from genome assembly GCA_041564295.1 of Anaerolineales bacterium. GTDB lineage: Bacteria > Chloroflexota > Anaerolineae > Anaerolineales > JABWBV01 > DATDOR01. The sequence continues at coordinate 4,137 of JBFGQG010000236.1, forward strand.
CCTGAAGCTGGCATGAACTAAAAGTGAGTATAATTTTGATAACGGGTTCGCAACTCAGCCCACACCGCTCCCGTCTGTCCTTCGTTTTATAAACTTCTATTTTCTCAATTACTCCTCTACTCTCTCGCGGGCGGGTGATTTTCATCCGTCTATACAAGAACAATATGCCAAAGGGGATATGAGCCAACTGCTGCGGTACTCCGTGATTGTTCTCTCCATTGCGGTTTTCAGCCTATTCTTCATTACCACGGCGACCGTTTTAATTCCGCCTGCGTCGCTCACGCCTTCTCCCAGTCCAACGGCAACAGAGATCTTTATCGGCGATGCGTTCACCTTTGCCGTTATCGGGGATTACGGCAGAGACAATTTGCCAGCGAGCAGTGTTGCAGCTCTGGTCGGAAGCTGGTCGCCGGATTTTGTCATCACTACCGGCGATAACAACTACCCGGACGGCGCGGCGGACACGATCGACGCCAACATCGGCCAGCATTACCAGCAGTTTATCGGGGATTACCAGGGGGCCTACGGCCCCGGCAGTGTGGAAAACCGCTTCTGGCCTTCCCTGGGCAACCACGATTGGCATTCACTGAAATGCACGGCAAAATGCACCGGACCCTATTTCGATTACTTCACGCTACCCGGCAACGAGCGCTATTACGCCGTGGATTACGGCCTGGTCCATCTTTTTGCATTGGACAGCGACACACTCGAACCCGACGGCAACCAGAGCGATTCCGTTCAGGCAGCCTGGCTGCAAAATGCGCTGTCCGTTTCAGACGCATGCTACAAGGTAGTTTATCTTCACCATGCGCCTTATTCGAGCGGCCAGCATGGCCCGATCGTCGATGTGCAGTGGCCATACGCGGCATGGGGGGCCGACATTGTGATGTCCGGTCACGACCATAGTTATGAAAGACTGGATAAAAGCAGCTTTCCGTATATCGTCAACGGGGCAGGCGGTGCGATGTTATACGATTTCCTGAATCTGGGTAACCTCCCGCCGGGCGTGACATCGGTCGTCCGCTATAACGATATGCACGGCGCGTTGTGGGTTGACGTTGACACGACCAGGATGCGTCTTCGGTTTTTCAATATTCTCAATGAAATGATCGATGATTTCACAATTCCAGGGAATTGTGTTCCTCCGGACACGCCCACACCGACCCCCTCCAGCACACCCACACCGACCCAAACGCCAACCCAGACTGAGACACCGACTGAAACAAATACCAGTACGCCGACAAGTATTCCGGAACCAACTCCCACATGGACTGCTACGGTATCTCCCTCCGCTACGAGCACAACAACACCGACACAGACCTCTACGTTGACTCCTGGTGCATCCCAGACCGCATCGAGCACACAAACTCCAACACCGAATAGTGATCCGAGAACCTTTTTTCTGTACCTGCCTTTAATGAAACGATAGTCTGCTATGGCGAATATCCGACCACGGCCGGATGGTTGCAAAATGAGTTTCGACCGGGCGCAACCGGTCATAAAGAGCCCTTAATTTAATTACCTGATTTAAAGGGTTATAATGGCAAAGGTGGGGTATCCATTATCCAATTCGTCGCTCAGCCCCGTCGATTACGAGTTGTCATGGAATAATTTGTTGACAGCGGCTCAAAATTCCGGTCAATTTGTCGGACGTCGTATTCCTCCAGCAGTTTATATAACTCTTTTCCACTCGCATACCTGCGCTGGCTTTTGATCGTTATATGTCCAGGACAGGGTATACAGAAGGCGGTATGAACCACCAGTCCCGATTTTCTGTTGTCGTGCTTGTCATCGCACTTCTCAGTCTTCTTTTAATCGCTAATAAGATAGCACTGGCAGAAGGCTCCATTGAATCAACG
>JBFGQG010000237.1:0-5976 GCA_041564295.1 Anaerolineales bacterium
GCGAAGACGTGCTCCCGCCATCGCCAGATGAGGACCTGGAGGACCTTTCACCGGATGACGAGGAAGTCGATGAGCCTCTTCTGGCCGTCCCAGTGATCGATATCCAGCAAGTGGACGATACAGATTCCCCACCATCTCCTCAAAGCACATCTGCTGCGGAGGTGTCCGACCCTGCCCCACCCGAAGACCCGCCGGACTGGCACATGTTCGACATGTTCCCGGTTGACATCGGCGAATATGAAGAGCCGATAATCCGTGAAGGGATGAGACCGCGCCAGGTCAAAGAACAGCCGGCTGTCAAAGCGGTTTCGAAAGAAGCAGCCAAGCCGAAGGTCGAACCGGAAAGCAAAAAAGATCCGTTCTCCTCACCCACAGCTGCGGCGGCTGAAACAGCCGCCCCCTCACCCCCGGTCGAAGAACGCCCAAAAATGCTCGTCCCGCCTTCTCGCCCGATATCAGAACTAAAGGACGAGCGGCCTGCCCAGATGCTGTCGATCACGCTCAAGGCTAACGGGGACCGCATCCGGGACCAGTTGAAAATCCAGCGAATTTTTGGACTGCTGATCACGCACCCCGGAAATGACCATTTTGCGTTTTACGTATTTGAAGGGAGCAAGTCTTACCTGGTCGAGTTTCCGAATTACACGACGCACGTCCACGACGAACTTCTCGCAATATTGAAAGAAATCAGCGGCGTTGAAAACATACAGGTGGAGCCGATTATTTATCAATAGTGGCAAAAAGCAAGATTATATTAATATGATCACTTGCTTCCAAAGAAAAAAGCGAAACTTCATCGAGAAGTTTCGCTTTTTTCTTTGGAATACCATCCTATATCCAGTTCGGCTCTTCGTACGTTCCGAAGACCTCCCGCATCACATCCACGATTTCACTCAGGGTAGCGTAAGCGCGGACAGCGTCCAGCAAGTAGGGCATCGTATTTTCGGTGCCCTGGCAGGCCAACCGGAGCCGGTCAAGCGCCTGCCCTACCGCGGCGTTATCCCGCGTGCGGCGTAAATTCTCAAGTCGATCCACCTGCCGCCTGTAACCCTGGGGATCCATTTCCAGGATAGGGATCGTTACCTGCTTATTGTCCTCGTACTTGTTTACTCCGATAATGTGCCGTATGCCTTCATCCACCTCGCGCTGATGCCGGTATGCAGAATCGGAGATTTCACTCTGGAAAAAGCCTTTATCGATGGCGGGCAGCATGCCGCCTAATTCTTCGATGCGGCGGAAATAGTCGTAAGCCTGCTGTTCGATCTTATCCGTCTGGGCTTCTACGAAAAATGAACCGCCGAGGGGGTCTACAGTATGTGTGACGCCAGATTCTTCGGCAATTATCTGCTGTGTGCGCAGGGCGACGGTCACAGCATGCTCGGAAGGAAGCGCAAGTGCTTCATCCATGCTGTTGGTGTGGAGCGACTGGGTCCCTCCGAGGACAGCTGCCAGGGCCTGTAAAGCGACACGAACGACGTTGTTTTCCGGCTGCTTGGCTGTGAGGGAGACGCCGGCCGTCTGCGTGTGGAAGCGCATGAGCCAGGATCTCGGATTTTGCGCGCCAAAAGTCTTGCGCATCTCGCGGGCCCAGATGCGTCTGGCTGCGCGGTATTTAGCTATTTCCTCGAAGAAATCGTTGTGCGCATTAAAAAAGAAAGAGAGGCGCGGGGCGAATTCGTCTATATCAAGGCCACGCGCCAGCCCCCACCGGACGTATTCCAGCCCATCCGCGAGCGTAAAGGCCAGTTCCTGGGCAGCGGTTGACCCGGCCTCCCTGATGTGATATCCCGATATAGAGATCGTGTTCCACTGCGGCAGTTCATTGGTCCCGAATTCAATCGTATCCGTGACCAGGCGCATCGAAGGCTCCGGTGGGAAAATGAATTCCTTTTGGGCGATATATTCCTTGAGAATATCGTTCTGGATTGTGCCGCGGAGCTGGTCAGGCCGGACGCCCTGCTTCTCAGCAGTGGCAATATACATCGCCCAGATTACAGCAGCAGGCGAATTAATCGTCATCGACGTGGAAACCCGGTCCATCGGGATACCGTTGAAAAGGATCTCCATATCTTTCAGAGAAGAAACGGCCACGCCGCATTTTCCAAACTCACCGAGTGCCTCAGGGGCGTCTGTGTCGTAACCCATGAGAGTCGGGAGGTCAAAGGCAACGGAAAGGCCGGTCTGACCCTGGTCGAGGAGGTAATTGAAGCGTGCGTTCGTCTCCTCTGGCGTTCCGAAACCGGCGAACATCCTCATCGTCCATAGTTTTCCGCGGTGCAGGGTGGGGTGAACGCCGCGAGTATACGGGTATTCTCCCGGCATACCGAGATCCTCCATGTAGTCCATTTCGGCCACATCAATGGGCGTGTAAAGGCGTTTAATCGGTTCTGAGGATTCGGTGATGAATTCGGGTTTGCGTTCCGGAAAACGACTCAAACTGTGGTGCAGGGTCGTTTCTTCCCACTTCTCCTGGTCCTGCTTGATTTCTTCAAGTTTCTTTTTATCGTACATCTAGTCTCCGTGAAATTTAAAGATGGAACATGGATGTCTGTATTATAAGCGTTGCTCACTCTCCACGGTTGTGATAAAATTCGCCCGCTTAACTGAAGCGCCTGCCCCATTCGTCTAGTGGCCCAGGACGTAGCCCTCTCAAGGCTAAAACAGGGGTTCGAGTCCCCTATGGGGCATCCTGAAAACACCGCCTTACCGGTGGTGTTTTTATTTACTATGGAATTCGCCCGGTCTTACTTTATTATTAAGTCGGAGGTCTGAAATGAAGAATCTTACTAACTGGCTCTATAAAATTTCTAATGGTTGGACTGTTGTAGCCGGGTTATTGATTTTTTCCCTTTTCTTGGTCTTAGTCCTTCCTGCCCAGGCTGAAAAGGCGGACAAGTATTCACGGGATGCCGGTTCACCCGACCAATCTTTTATCTACTCCGCTGACGATCTTTACAGAATGGCCGAAGCCTACGGATCAGAAGGGCGCGCTGCTTATGTCAATGCGCGCGTCACATTTGACGTGATATTTCCGATCGCGTATGCATTCTTCCTCCTTACTTCGATCGGCTGGACCTTGTCGAAGGCATCGGCGAAAGGGAGCACATGGCGTTGGTTCATTTACTTCCCGCTGCTCGGACTTGTATTTGATTATCTTGAGAACACCGGCGCAGCCATCGTGATGTCCCGCTTTCCGGCAGAATCGCCACTTATCGCTGAAATCACACCTGTATTCACGCTGATCAAGTGGTTCTTTGTAAACGGGAGTTTCGTCGTATTGATAGGCGGTCTCGTGGCTGCTGTCGTTGGCCGAATCAAGGAACGAAAGTAGATTGTTCTTTTTACGCCGTCTCTTTCGTGGTTTTCGGTTTTATATAAGACCCGCCGCCGGAAAAAGGATGACTGCCAGTGGAAGCCAGAGTCCAATTGCGCCTGGAAATAATCGCGGTCGATAAACGGCAAGCCATAAAAGTATCACGGCGACTCCGCCGATGGTGGTTCGAAAAACAGCGGTAGTATCGAACCATGTCTCTTCCGGCAAGACGGACATAAATCCGACATGAGCAAGGACCATCAGTGAATCGAGGCCTATCCTGCCGCGCCAATTACTCCGCAGACCTAGCCAAAATGCGTCCAACCCAACCAGAACGAAAGGAAAAATCACCCAGATGATCATCATTACCCGGCTGCTAAAGTCCTCGTTTGCCGCGAAGCCTGAGAATGGTACCAACGTTAGATGATTCGGGTTGACGACCTGAACCCCAGCGGAGATTTCCCATTTCAGCAAAACCTGCTGCCACAGAAAATACGGCGCAAAACTGCCTCCCCAGACAATAAATGTCTCACGCCACTGTCTGTTAATTAGAGTCCAACTCCCCAATGCCAGCGGAATGACCAACCCAATCTCTTTCGTCAATCCTGCGAAAATAAAGAGCACAATAGCCAATTTCTTATTGCCTTTTTCGTGCTGCCACCACCCGGTGATCGCCAGTCCCGCAGCTAAAGGTTCCAGCATATCTAATCGCAAGGCAAGGAGATAACCGAATGAAACCACCCAAAACACCGCGATCGTGGGACTTGCCTCCCGACGTTTAGCCAGCGCTCCAAGTGCATATACGCCCAGGAAAACTGCCGACAGATTGATTCCAATCATGGCGACCGGCACATATTCCGGATTCCCGAGGCTGAATAACCGGGCCAGCATGGGGAACACGATACGCAGATATCGATGGGCAGGTAAATCCATTTCTTTAAAAGCGCCGGTTGGGTCAACGGCAATCTTGTAATAAAACTGAGCATCGTACCCAATCCCCCAACGCTGGCCTGGTTCGGCAGTCGGAGGGCGTTCCAGGATCAACGCGCGTGGGTCCCATGCATGGTTGCTGAGAATTAAAAGAATAAAAACAGCGGCAAAAAACAACGTCGTAAGCGCTGTTATAAGGACCGGATTAATCCGGATGCGGTTAAATGAAATGGGGGATTCTTGCATCAGAATAAGTCTGTCACGCTATTTCTGCAGGCAGGGATTTTGTTAAGTTTATCATGCGCATTTGCAAACACTGATATCTGCGCGTATCCCTTGACTCAGTCAAAGCACCGGAGTTAGCATTAACCGCTTTTGGATTTTGCATGGTGGAGATATTTTATTTTTGTATGAAGGCTTTTACACAAAACTTAATCTCTTAAATTACACACAAGGAGCTTTTGATGGCGAAAAAGAGCAAAAAAGTCCGCGTTGCAGTGATCGGTATCGGCAACTGCGCATCTTCGTTGGTGCAGGGTGTCCATTTCTACAGAAATGCGGCGGATGATGCAGAAATCCCTGGCCTGATGCATGCAACAGTCGGGGGATATCACGTGCGCGATATCGAATTTACTGCAGCGTTCGACGTGGTGGCTTCGAAGGTCGGAAAAGACCTCAGCGAAGCAATCTGGGCAGAACCCAACAATACGATGAAGTTCGCGGACGTGCCCCATATGGGCGTAAAGGTTCACCGGGGAATGACGCATGACGGCCTGGGGAAGTATCTGCAACAGGTGGTGACAAAAGCCGAAGGACCAACGGATGATATCATCGGGATCCTCAAGGAGACGAAGACGGATGTCGTTGTCAATTTCATGCCAGTCGGTTCCGAAATGGCAACGAAATGGTACGTTGAACAGGCGTTGGAAGCCGGCTGCGCGTTCGTGAACGGTATCCCCGTTTTTATTGCCAGCTCGCCCTACTGGAGCAAACGTTTCTTAGAAAAAGGGCTGCCGGTCATTGGTGATGATGTCAAGTCACAGGTCGGCGCGACCATTACACACCGCGTTTTAACCAACCTCTTCAAAGACCGCGGTGTCCACATCGACCGGACATACCAGCTCAATTTCGGAGGTAATATGGACTTTTACAACATGCTGGAACGTGAACGCCTCGAGTCGAAGAAAATTTCCAAGACCAATGCCGTTACTTCTCAGCTCCCATACGACCTGGGGCCGGATAACGTCCATGTTGGTCCGAGCGACTATGTGCCGTGGCTGACCGACCGCAAATGGTGCCACATCCGGATGGAGGGACGCGCTTTTGGCGACGTTCCACTTCAATTGGAGCTGAAACTCGAAGTCTGGGATTCCCCAAACTCCGCAGGAGTGATCATCGACGCGGTCCGCTGCGCAAAAATCGCCCTCGATCGTCAGATAGCGGGGCCCGTTAACGCTCCGTCAGCCTATTTCATGAAGACTCCGCCAGAGCAGTTTACGGACGACGAGGCGCATAAAATGGTCGAAGACTTTATCGCCCCTGTCCAGGAATAGCCTGCCAGTTCCATCTTACTTTCCAATTTGGGAGTCCAGAATCGCAAGGTAATCACCTTGCGATTTTTTCTCTGCAGCTTTAGACAGCCCGTCTATTGTCCTGTTTCTTCCGGTATCGAATTGTGGTAGTCTTATTTGTACGAGCTCCCATGATCGAACTAATGGACACGAATTCGACGC
>JBFGQG010000238.1:0-5962 GCA_041564295.1 Anaerolineales bacterium
CATCATCGACGACGAGAATAACGAAATCATCCCCGAGAGATCAACCGGACAACCGCTCGCCATGTTTGATAACCCGTTGTTCGATAAACAGACGCTCTATCTCAAGCCGGGCACGACCGTCGTGATGTACACCGACGGCGTCACAGACGCTACGAATGTGCATGATGAGTTCTTCGGCCTCCAATCCCTGATGAACGATGTGCGGGAACACCACCGACGTTCAGCTCAGAGCCTTGTGGACGATCTCATGCGCAATATCCATGCCCATCAGAAGGGCAGCACCCAATACGACGATATCACACTGATCTCGATCCGGGCTTATCCACAACCCAATCCAACTGAATAAACGAAAGGGAATTGAAATGAAGTGTCCTAACTGCGGGGCCACCAACCGTGAACGCGCTATTTTTTGCGATCAGTGCGGGTCTGAGTTTGCACGCGCCGCTAACGCAGCGACCGTGCAGGCTTCAAAAAAAGCAGGTGATCCCGCATACGGCGCCGACTTACAGCCGTTTTCCGGCATCACGAGCTTTATGCGGCAGAAAGCCACGCGCGATTTATCCGGCGTGGACATCGCGATCGTTGGTGTGCCGTTCGACAGCGGCACCAGCTACCGCAGCGGCGCTCGCTTCGGACCACGCAAGCTGCGCGAAGCCTCCTTGATGCTGTGGGGCTACAACCCGGTCCTGGGTACGGCGCCGCTGGACCAGCTGTCTCTTGTCGATTACGGCGACGTGGAAGTGATCCCCGTCGATATTCGGGCGACGTATGACCGCATTTCAGCGGAAGTGGAGGCGGTGATCTCGGCTGGCGTAAAGGTGATCACATTGGGTGGAGACCACTCGATTTCATACCCACTCCTGAAAGCCCATGCCCATCATTTCGGACCGATGGCAGTCGTTCACTTTGATTCGCACCCCGATACCTGGGACAACGAGTTCGGTAAGGATTTCCCTTACAGCCACGGCACTCCATACCGCCGGGCCCTCGAGGACGGCCTGATCGACCGCTCAGCGTATATCCAGGTCGGGATCCGTGGACCGGTGAGTGGTCCGGAGGATTATGCCGATGCGCGCAGCCTGGGCGCAGAGATTATCACGATCGGGGAAGCACAGTCGCTCGGGATCGAAAATGTGATCGAACGCGTCAGGTCAAAATTGGGTGATAAAGCGGTTTATGTGTCGCTCGACATCGATTCGATCGACCCCGCGTTCGCCCCGGGTACAGGAACACCTGAAGTCGGGGGGTTTACGAGCTTCGAGATGCTCCAGCTCGTGCGCGGCTTAAAAGGCCTCAATCTGGTGGGCTTCGATCTCGTAGAAGTTAACCCGTCATTCGACCACGGCGATATCACCGCCATACTCGGCGCTAATCTTGTGTTCGAGTTCCTCTCGCTACTCTCGTTGTGATCCATGTTTATTAGCATCAAGGTAAACGCAAAAAGCAGCAGGCTGCGAATCCGCCTGCTGCTTTTGTTCACCCATCATTCAGCTGATGCAACCGGGATTGAACATTCACAAGGTTATAATTAGGCCGTTATGAAGACGTACCTGGATTATGCCGCCACCACACCGGTGCACCCGGAAGTGCTCGAAGCAATGCTGCCGTATTTCACCGGTCGGTTTGCGAACCCGTCGTCCATCCATACGCCTGGCCAGCAGGCCGAGAATGTGCTCGAATCCGCTCGCGAAACGATCGCTGAATTGGTGAATGCAAAACCCAATGAAATTGTTTTTACTTCGTGCGGCTCGGAGAGCGATAACCTCGCCCTGCGCGGCACCGCATTTGCCGCTCGACGCGACCGGAAAGCCAATCACATACTGATCAGTCCTGTCGAACACCATGCGGTATCGCATACCGCACTGCAGTTATCGGAATTGCACGGGTTTGAGCTGGAATATTTACCGGTAGACACATACGGGATGGTCTCTCCTGAAGACGTGTACCACCTCTTGCGGCCGGACACTGCCGTCGTTTCTATTATCATGGCGAACAACGAGATCGGGACAATCAATCCTATCTTCGAAATATCTGCTGTCTGCCGTGAAAAAGGTGTCCCGTTCCACACGGACGCCGTCCAGGCCGGCGCACATCTTGCTCTCGATGTTCAATCGCTCGGTATCGATTTGCTTTCTCTCGGCGCGCACAAATTCTACGGGCCGAAAGGCGTCGGAGCGCTCTACGTACGGGAGGGGACGCCGCTCGTTCCAATCCAGACCGGCGGTGGGCAGGAATTCGGCCTGCGGGCAGGCACTTCGAACGTCCCGTATATCGCAGGCATGGCGAAAGCGTTTGAAATCGTCTACGGTGACATGGAAAAGAACCATGCCCACGTATCCCCGCTGCGCGACCGCGTTATCGGCCGCGTTCTCGAAGAAATCCCTGATTCAGCGCTCACCGGCCATCCCCAGCGGCGCCTGCCAAATCACACCAGCTTCGTCTTCAAAGGGGTCGACGGTAACGCGCTGTTGATGTCGCTTGATCTCCAGGGCTTCGCCTGCTCATCGGGCTCAGCCTGCAAGACAGGTTTACCGGAACCGTCCGAGGTGCTCCTATCCATCGGTTTTCCGCCTGATTGGGCCCTCGGGTCGCTGCGTGTCACACTCGGGAACCACACACAAGCTGAAGAAGTCGAACACTTTCTCAATATCCTTCCGGGCACCGTCGAACGGGTCCGGTCCTTTTAGAAGCGGCAAAGTCCATGACCCGGCCAAAAAGACCCCGCGTTGTCGTCGCCATGAGCGGCGGAGTCGACAGCTCCGTCGCTGCCGCCCTGCTCGTCGAGCAGGGCTACGACGTCATCGGGATGATGCTGCGGCTCTGGAGCGAACCGGGGACGGAAATGTACAACCGCTGCTGCACACCGGAGGCCATGGCGCTCGCCCGCCGCGTCGCCGCCCATCTGGGCATCCCGTTCTACGCGGTTGACGTGCGCGAAACCTTCGAGCATGAGATCGTGCAGTATTTCATAGATGGCTATACGCAGGGGACGACGCCCAACCCCTGCATGATGTGCAACCGCCATATCCGCTTCGGCGCACTCCTGCACCAGGCCCTTTCTCTCGACGCAGATTTCCTCGCAACAGGCCACTACGCCCGTCTCGACCGCAGCGGTGAGAAAATCCGCCTCTTCCGCGGCGTGGACCGTGACAAAGACCAATCTTACGTCCTGAGCGTGCTCAACCAGTCCCAGCTGCGTCACGCCCTCTTCCCTGTCGGCGATTATCCCAAACCCGAAGTCCGCGAAATCGCGAAACGCTTCAAGCTCCCTACAGCAGCAAGGCAGGATTCGCAGGACCTCTGCTTCCTCGCCGGCAGCGACTACCGGGATTTCCTCCTCCGCCATGCTCCCGAGGTGCACAGCCCCGGCGCTATCGTTGACCCCTCAGGCCGGCCTATCGGCGAACACCAGGGACTCGCGTTTTACACGATCGGCCAGCGGAAGGGCCTCGGCATCACCGGTCCGCAACCGCTCTATGTGATCGACAAGCTGGGTGATACAAATACGCTGGTGGTGGGTCCGAAAGAGGCCCTCGGAAAATCAGCGCTGATCGCCGCCAATGCAAGCTGGATTTCCGGCTCTCCGCCCGAATCTCCGCTGCGTGGGATAGTCCAGATCCGCTACACGGCCCGGGAAAAGCCGGCCACAGTATACCCGCTAGGAGCGACCTCTCTCAAAGTTATCTTCGACGAACCGCTGCGCGATATCACGCCCGGCCAGGCCGCAGTCGTTTTTTCTGGGGAAGAAGTGCTCGGATACGGCACAATCCGATCAGCAGACTACGTTTTAGATTGAATCTAGCCGGATAACGGAACGCAGATCGTCTCAAAACCGTTATATAAAAGAACAAACAAGAGAAAATCGCCAATGAATTTACCTGGAATTGTCCTCGGCCTGGTCATGTCCTCTCTCTATGGAGCCGGTTTCCATATCTGGCGCGGTGGTGGTTTGCGCCGTCTCCTTCTCTTTCTCGTCCTGGCATGGATTGGATTTTGGACGGGCCAGATCGCCGGTGTGCAGTTCGATCTCACCATCGGAAAAGTTGGCACGCTCCTGCTCGGACCTGCAACCGCCGGAAGCCTCGCCTTCTTGTTTCTAGGGAACTGGCTGTTCAACCAGCCCGGTTAACGGAAAATCCCTCATCGCCGCGCGGGTGCCATGGAAAACCATTACGGCAGGTAGGCCCCGGATGCCCATAATTTATCCAGACACAGCGCAAAACACCAGTTAATATGATGGAAACAATGAATCCCGAACATTTTCTCCAGAAAGTCAATCAAATCGAAGCAGAGATCGGTAAGGTGATCGTTGGGCAGCGCGACGTCGTCAGGCACGTCCTGATCAGCGTCGTCGCCGGCGGCCACGTGCTCCTGGAAGGTGTCCCCGGACTGGGTAAAACCATGCTCATCCGCACCCTTGGGGACGTGCTGAACCTCCAGTTCTCCCGTATCCAGTTCACGCCGGACCTCATGCCTTCAGATATCGTCGGCACGGATATCCTGGTGGATGACAGCGGCACACGGGGCTTCCGGTTCCAGCGAGGCCCAGTCTTCGCCAACCTCATCCTCGCCGATGAAATCAACCGCGCCACTCCGAAAACCCAATCAGCACTTCTCGAAGCGATGCAGGAGCATTCCGTCACGGTCGCGCAGCAAACGTACCGGCTGGATGAGCCTTTCTTCGTCCTGGCCACTCAGAATCCGATCGAAATGGAAGGCACCTACCCGCTGCCAGAAGCCCAACTGGACCGCTTCATGTTCAAGGTGGACGTGAACTTCCCCGGAGTCGATGAACTCTCCGAAATCCTGGTCCGCACCACCGGCGCCGGGAACGCAACCGCAGACAAAGTCGTCAGCGGGGCTGAAATTCTCGAAATGCGCAGCCTTGTCCTGGAAGTGCCGGTCGCTTCGCATGTTAACGATTACATTTCAAGACTTGTCGTGGCGACTCATCCGGGAAAGAACGGTGCGCCGGAAATCGTCGGGAAATACGTGCGCTTCGGCGCTTCCCCACGCGGCGCCCAGGCCCTCATTCTCGGCGCAAAGACGCACGCCTTGATCGACGGGCGGTACAACGTCTCCTTCGAAGACGTTGCAGCAGTTGCCCCGGCAGCCCTCCGGCACCGCATCCTCCTCAATTTCGACGGGCTTGCAGAAGGCGTCCTGCAGGACCAGATCATCGCTGAACTCCTCGAATCGCTGCCGAAATTATCCTGAGTCCCGGAAGCTGTCGTTTTTACTGTCAGGACCTCTTATGAAATCGCGAATCTTTCTCACTTTGCTCATTGCTCTGATCTTCGTAATGCCCGCCGGATGTACGGGCGTTTCGTCCGGCATTTCGGAAAACTTGAGGGTGACGAAGTTGATAACCCAGGGCGAATCGATCGACAGCATCACAGAAGTTCGTACTGTAAGACACTGCGGACCGATCGTCGAACAGAAATCTGTTTCGTGTGCTGCCGGAACAATCAACGAGCTCGCTTTTTCGGTGCAGGCCGGAACAGGTATCAGCCTCGGGCTCGAAGTGGACGTGGAAGCCGGGGTCAGCAGCACGTTGGGCATCAATCGTGAAAGCGGTGAATCCCTCGAACTCGTCACACCCCCGGATGGGACCATCTACAACTACATCATCGCCACTGAATACCGCGTAATCGCCGGCGAAGCGCTTGCAGTGACCGATACCGGGGAAGAACGTATCCTGAATTACACGTTTCATGCGAGCTGCATACTCTCCATCGAACAGGTCGAAGATTCGGCCTGCTCCCCCGGCGGAGTGATCGATGACAATGATGCCGCCCAGGCTAGGGAAACCCAGATTGCTGCAGCAGCAGCCTACATCGACGAAGGCAATGGACTGGCCCAGGAGAGCCGGTATGAGGAGGCCATCGAAAAATATACGCAGGCCATTGATGCAGATCCATCTTCCCCGGTGGCTTACAACCAGCGCGGCAACGCCTACCGC
>JBFGQG010000239.1:0-5960 GCA_041564295.1 Anaerolineales bacterium
CTTGCGAAGGTTTAAACCTTCGCAAGGTCCCTCAAAACCCTCCTGCTTTCTAACGATAAAAACATGATCGATTGGATTTCCCGATCTTCCGCGAAGAGATTAGAATTTGATCATTCTTTCAGAAACCACTATGGAAAGGCAACAAAATGATCCGGATTTTAAAACTCAGCAAGCGCGATAAATCCCCTTCGGAAATATCACTCGAACAGCTCCCTGGCTTTCTCCGCCAGCGAGATGGGATTGCATGGGTCGATCTTTTTGGGGAACAAACCGAACACTTCGAACCTGTCTTGAAAGACATGTTTCAATTTCACCCGCTTGCGATTCACGACGCCCTGCATGAAAATCACACAGCCAAACTCGATCAATGGGACGACTATATTTACCTGGTCCTCCACGCACCGCATAACCCGGAATCCGGAAATTTGATGATGATCCATCCGGAATTGGATATTTTTCTCGGCAAGAATTTCCTGGTGACACACCACCACGAGCCGCTAAAATCGGTGGAGATCGTGATGGAGATGTGTATAAAAGATTCCCAGGTCATGGCAGGCGGCGCTGACCACCTGGTTTTCCGCCTGGCCCAGGAAATTATCCGGGAGCATTTTCATCTGCTGGACGATATAGAAGACCAGATCAATCGTGTCGAAGATCGAATTTTCACGGAACGTGACTCGAAAATTCCCGAAGAATTATTCATGTTTAAACGCATATTGTTGAAGGAACGCTCAACTGTAGGTCCAATGCGGGACGTTTTCAGCCAACTCGTCCTCGATTCGAATGGGATCATCGACCGCAAGGACCGAGTTTTCTTCCGAGATATTTTCGAGCAGGCCCTGCGTCTGGAAAGCACAGTGACACATTTGAGAGATCTCGTCAGTAGTACACTCGATACTTATCTATCGGTAGTCAATAACCGTATGAACGATACGATGAGGGTGATGGCAATCATTACGACGCTGTTTTTACCTCTGACGTTCATAACGGGTTTTTTCGGAATGAACTTTTTCCAGGCAGAGCGCACAACAGGAAACTGGACAGGTACTGTCGTATTCGACGTTGCCCTTATTGGGATGATCATTGTTCCGTTTCTTATGTTCTTATGGATGAAAAGGAGAGGGATGATCTGAATTTGGGGCCAGAGCCTGTGTTAGAATTTCGCCACGAATATTATCAGGAGGAATCCATGGCTTATAAGATCAAATTTGGGACAGACGGATGGCGCGGCCGTATCGCCGATGACTACACCTTTGAAAATCTTCGCCGGTGTGCGCAGGGCTTTGCCTTGTATATGTTATCGAAGGGCAGCGCGGGAAAATGGATCGTAGTAGGCTACGACAAGCGCTTTCACGGCGAAAATTTTGCTGCAGCTGTTGCGGAAGTTCTTGCAGGCAACGGTTTGAACGTTTACCTCACTGACGGGCCGACACCTACACCGGTAATCTCGTATGCAGTCGTCGATAAGAAAGCCGTCGGCGCGGTGAACGTAACTGCCTCCCACAATCCTCCGGAGGATAACGGCTTTAAAGTTCGGGATGAGAACGGCGGCGCTATCGATCCACAGGGCCTTCTGGACATTGAAGCGCTCATCCCGGATTCACCCAATGATGTTAAACGGACCACGTTAACAGATGCGCTTTCTGCTGGAACGGTGGTCAAATTCGACGCTTCTCCCGGATATATCAAACACATTCATAAACTGATCGACGTCCAGCCGATCAAGGACGCAGGCTTGAAAGTCCTCGTAGACCCGATGTGGGGGAACGGGGCGGGTTGGTTTACGAAACTCCTGGAAGGCGGGAGGACGGAGGTGATCGAGATTCACAACGAGCGCAACCCTTCTTTCCCGGAGATGAATCGCCCGGAGCCCATCCCGCCGAATGTTGACGTCGGCCTGTCTAAAACGGTCGAACTGGGTGCAGACGTCCTGTTGATCACCGACGGCGATGCGGACCGAGTTGGTCTCGGAGATGAAAACGGCGAATTCGTGGACCAGCTCCGCGTCTACGGCCTGCTGGTTTATTACCTGCTCGAGCTGCGCGGCCTGCGCGGGCCGATTGTTAAAACGCTCTCGACGACAACGATGTTGAACAAACTTGGCCGGATTTACAACGTGCCGGTACACGAGACTGGGGTTGGCTTCAAATATGTGGCGCCCAAAATGGTCGAAACCGACGCGTTGATCGGCGGAGAGGAATCCGGCGGCTATGCATTTCGAGGCAACGTTCCCGAACGAGACGGAATCCTGGCCGGCCTGTATTTGCTGGATTTGATGGTGCGTACAGGAAAAAAACCCAGCGAACTGCTTGCTGACCTGTTTCAAAAAGTCGGCGGGGCGCATTATTACAAGCGTATCGATACACGTTTCACTGGCGACCGGCAGGCGCGCATCGACCGCATCCTGAGCGCGAATCCGGAAACGCTCGGAGGTCTGAAAGTAACGGAACTGGTGACGATAGACGGATACCTGTTCCGTCTGGAAGACGGCGGCTGGATGCTGATCCGGTTCAGTGGAACAGAGCCGCTGATCCGCGTTTACACGGAAACGATGCACGCCGACAAGGTTGACGCCATTCTAGCAGACGGGTTGAAAGCAGCAGGCATCCGATAAATCCGCCCGATGCTGACGGATACCCACTGCCATCTGGACTTCGACCTCTTCGCGGAGGATCGCGATGAGGTGATTGAACGAGCCTCCGAAACGGGGCTTGTTCGTATTTTAAACCCTGCCATTGACCTGGAAACCTCCAAAAATGGCATCCGGTTAGCTGAAAAGTATCCGATGGTCCATGCGGCCGTTGGGCTGCATCCGAACGGCGCGGTTGAATGGACGGATGAACTCCTTGAAGGTTTGCGCAGACTGAGTGCGCATGAAAAGGTTGTCGCGGTCGGAGAAATCGGTCTGGATTATTACTGGAAAAAAGCGCCTGCTGAAGTGCAGCAGCGCGTGTTGAAGAGGCAGCTTGCACTTGCCGAAGAAGTCAATCTTCCCGTGATCATCCATAATCGCGAAGCAACTGCTGATGTTCTGGCAATACTGCTGGACTGGCAGCAAGAACTTGCTGAAAAAGGGCACCCGCTTGCTGAACGGCCTGGCGTAATGCACTCATTTTCTGCAGATGAGGATGCCGCCTTCAGTGCGATCCGTGCACATTATTACATTGGAATCACCGGCCCGGTTACATTCAAAAATGCCCCGGTACTACAGGCGCTGGTCAAAGTCCTGCCCCTGGAGTGTCTTTTGATCGAAACCGATGCGCCATACCTTACGCCTCATCCTTACCGGGGAAAACGAAATGAGCCTGCTCGCGTTCGACTGGTTGCAGAGAAGATTGCCGATTTGAAAGAGATGGAAGTTGGCGATGTGATCGCACGGACAGCGGCGAACGCAGAGCGGCTTTTGTGTTGGTGATGCTTACTTAAATGAGTAGCCCCAGGTTAACCGGGGGCTGTCTGGGGCGATAGAAGGGACTTGAACCCTCAACCACCGCATCCACAGTGCGGCGCTCTGCCGATTGAGCTACTATCGCCGCGAGCGGGCGAATTTTAACATAAACAGCGAATTAGGGGTAGACATGGGTGGAAATTTTTCCCACGTTTTGCCGCTGACACGCTGATTCGCTGATTCGAATCAGCGTGTCAGCGTGTCTACGGCTAGCTCTCTGGGAACAGTCTCCTGCTCGCCGGTTTTCAAGTCCTTAATCGTAACCATGCCGTTCGCGATTTCATCGGGTCCGAGCACGATAACGTAGCGCGCGCCGATTCTATCGGCATATTTGAATTGCTTATTGAGGCGTGCTGCTTCAGGAAAAAGGGCGGTCTTAATTCCTGCCGAGCGCAGCATGGCCGCAGCGCGTGCAGATTCAGTAATGAATACTTCATCGAACACGGTAACCAGAACAGGCGGCCTTTGAATCGCTTCGAAGGAAGGCAGGTGGCCGAATTTTTCCAGTACGTGTGCGATCACCTTGTCGCCCATTGCGAACCCGACGGCTGCGAGGGGCTGACCGCCAACATCTTGCACCAGATTGTCGTATCGGCCCCCACCGAGGATAGCGCGAAATTCCTGTTTGCTGTCGCGGGCTTCGAAGACCGTGCCGGTGTAATAAGCCAGGCCGCGAATGATGTAGGGTGCGTACAGCATGTAATCGGCCACACCGAGTGCGTCGGCGGTCTTAAAGAATCGCACGAGATCTTCGGACTGTTCCCAGAGTTTTTCGTTCTCCAACAAACGGCAAAGTTGGTCGAATTGGGCAGGGGTCAGGCCGGATTCGAGCGCGTATTCCTGCCATTTTTCGGGGGACATCTTGTCACGTCTGTCGATCAGGTTGAAGATATCGGGTCGTTTTTCACGTGGGACGCCGATCCGATCGAGCTCACGGTCCATGAGTGCGCGGCTGTTAACCAGTATGACGATCTCATCAGAAGATAGGCCGGCTTTTTCGAAAAAGCGCGCACCGACGGCAGCGATTTCAGCGTCTGCCTCAGGGCTGTCTGGCCCGATCAGGTCGATATTCCACTGGAAGAATTCACGGGTGCGTCCACGTTGGGGGCGTTCGTAGCGCCAGAAGGGTCCAAAAGACCACCACCGCAGCGGAAAAACGAGTTCATTCTGCTTTTGGGCGACCATCCGGGCGAGGGATGGGGTCAGTTCGGGGCGGAGCGCAATGAGATTTCCACCGCGGTCCTCAAAAACGAACGATTGCTCTTTGACAAGTTCTTCGCCAGACTTTGCGGCGTATAGTTCGAGCGTTTCGAGTATGGGGGCTTCATATTCCTGGTAGCCGAAAGATTCAGATACCTCTTTTATCGTTTCGTACAACCAGGTGCGGAGGGCCATTTCTTCCGGATAGAAATCAACGGTGCCTTTTACGGGGCGGATGATATTTTTAGCCATGATCAATTGCGTCTGGTTTTCCCTGCAGTCGTTTTTTAAAATGAAGAGGCCCATTTTAGCATTAATCCGCCACCCTCACAACAACCTGCGCATAGACGTAGGGATCGGCGGATGTTAACCCGCATCTGGAGGAAGTCAAACCGACGGCGTAAACCAACCCGTCCACCGGCCAGTAATTCCGATTACAATTCTCTCATGAAAATCACCACGTGGAATATCAATGGCCTGCGCGCGGGCCTCAAAAAAAACGTCTGGGATTGGGTCGCCACGCAAGGAATCGACGTCCTTTGTCTCCAGGAAATTAAAGCGCGGCCGGATCAGCTCACAAGCACCCAAAACGAAACCATGTCGACTCACCACTGGGCCTGGAACCCGGCTGAACGCCCCGGTTATTCAGGGGTTGCAACTGGCTTAGCGCCGCACATAAAAGATACGCCGACCACGAACGGCTTCGGAATAGAAGAATTTGACCGGGAAGGCCGTGTGATTCAGAGCGATCACGGTGATTTCAAACTGTTTAATATTTATTTTCCGAACGGCGGAAGTGATCACAAACGCGTCCCCTACAAGCTCGATTTCTATGCGCGGTTGCTGGAAATATGTGATGCGTTGCATGCATCAGGAAAATCGGTGGTTCTAACAGGCGATTTCAATACTGCCCATAAGGAAATTGACCTGGCCAATCCGAAATCCAACGTAAAATCCACCGGTTTCCTTCCGGAAGAGCGCGTTTGGATCGACAAATACCTCTCGAACGGATTTGTCGATGCCTGGCGTAAGCTGTACCCCAACCGGGTACAGTACACCTGGTGGCATGTGATCTCGCGTGCGCGCGAACGAAACGTCGGCTGGCGGCTCGATTATTTCCTCGTATCAAAAGCGATGATGCCGCGAGTAAAAGATGTCATCATCCACGATGATGTCATGGGGTCAGACCACTGCCCGGTTACCCTTGAATTAATGTGAACATTAAAATACCCCCGAAGGGGCGTCAGGAGCTCTTTACATGAAAAAAATCCTCATGGCAGAACCGAATATCAGCGAAGGCCGCCGCCTTGAA
>JBFGQG010000240.1:0-5958 GCA_041564295.1 Anaerolineales bacterium
CGTTAAAGCTGTGCGTATCGCTCGATCCGGGTCGTCCTCCTGTGCAGTAGGCGCTCCGAAAAGCGCCATCACAGAATCACCGATATGCTTATCAATCAAGCCGCCGTGGTCTGTTATGGCTCGGTCCATTCGCGACCAGAGAGCGTTAATCACTTCGCTGACTTCCTCATGGTCCAGCTGCTCCGCCATTCGCGTGAACCCGGAAACATCTGCAAACAGGACCGTAATCTGTTTGCGCTGCCGCTCCTCACGCACAAGTTTTGTTTCACCACGTAAAACAGCCAGCTTTTCGCGCATCGGTCCCAGCGCGGCATCTACAACCACATCGCCCAATACATGGCGCTGTGCTTCCAGTGCTGAAATGGCGTTTTCCAATTGTTCGAGTTCATTCATATTAAGTTATCCGGATCGGTATCTCAGGAAATGATGGATGTTCGATAAATTTTGGTCCGCGAAAATTGAATTATAATATGTTACATTACCTTCTCGTCCTGAACATCAATCCATTCATCCATCGAAAGGGCAAACTCGTTGCGAGGCGAGGGCGCAAAGTTATGGGTCTGATTGCATCAGATCGCCAAACTGCTGAAGAAGTTCTCTTCGGTTTATTTTCTTTGTGAGCATTCCAGGAATAATCGGATTCGGACGGGTCGGGTCAGGTCGAGAAGTTCCCAATTCAGTATTTGTTCAATCTAGCGTCATTAAAAGCGAGGTATTCCATGCGAAGAAAAAGTATTATTGCTTTACTTGTGATTTGTGCTGCGTTATTGCTTACGACGAGTGTGTTTGCCGGCGCGATTAAACTATCTGGCGTAACTTTCAATCTCGGTTCACTGATCGCCCAGGGCACCATGACAGGACTAGGCAACCAGGACGTGAACGTGGTGCTGGACGCCAGCGGCTTTCCGGTAGTAATGTGCACAAACCAGGGCGGTAACAAGGCCCCGGGCCAGAATCCGCCCAAGGTATCTGCATCCGGGAATCAGCTGGTATTGGGGCTGACTCTGACCACCAAAAATGGAAAGAGTCCATTCAACGTTAAAACAGACGACCCGAAACCTTTATCTGCGATCGAGCTAGGATGCCCGAACAACAACTGGACAGCAACGATTGATTTTATTTTCTGGACAAACGCGACGATACGCGTGCTGGATGCGCAGACCCAACAACTTCTTCTGCAACAGGATTACACCTGCACAACGACGTTGTCCACCGTCACCTGCACACCGGTTAAATAAATCGTATATTCTTATCAGACAGCAAGATCTGCCAGTATCAGCCCGACGGCCTCGAGGCACCTTCTGATGCGACTGAAGGTGTCTTCGATGTCGTCGTCGAGCCCGATCGAAATGCGGACCATGCCTTTGCTGAGACCCATCCTCGTTTGCTCTTCCTCCGGGATCTCCGAGGAAGTGCTGTTTCCGGGACAGCTAAACAGGGTTTTGTAGAACCCCAGGCTGACTGCCAGGTAGCCTACTTTTGCTGCTTGCATACGCACCATCAGGTCGTTTGCGGTCATCTCGTCCCCGGCATCGAGAACAAGCACCCCTCCGTAACCAAATTCGGGGTTCATCAATGCATTCATCAGTTCATGCTGAGGATGCCAGCGCAGTCCCGGATAGTGGACTTTCAAACCGAGCATATCTAATTGCTCTGCGATGAACAGCGCATTGCGGCTGTGCTGCTGCATACGGACGTGCAGGGTATGCAGGTTTTTTCGAATACTTGCCGCCCGCCAGCTGTCGAGGACTGGTCCGAAAAGCATGGATGTGCCTGAGTTTACGTCCAGCATACGCGCTATGAATTCCCTGGATGCGCACACAGCTCCACCGACACCGTCGCTGGCGCCGTTGATGTATTTGGTCAGGCTATGAATAATAATGTCTGCTCCATGTACAGCGGGAGTAATCAGTAAAGGGCTGAACGTGTTGTCCACGACAAGCGGCAGCCCGTGTGCATGGGCTAGATCGCTGAGCGTCGGCAGGTCGGTCAATTCGAGGAGCGGGTTGCTGATCGCTTCACAGTAGATGACTTTCGTCCTGGGGGTAATCGCTGCTTCCACCTTCTTGAGATCCATCGTATCGACAAATTTTGTGCGGATCCCGAAGCGCGGGAGCACGTGTTTCATAAGTGCGTACGTGCCGCCGTAGATCGTGCGGCTGGACACGATTTCGTCTCCCTGGCTGCAGAGCTGCAACAACGTGGTGCTAATAGCAGCCATCCCCGACCCTGTCACCATTGCAGCCTCAGTTTGTTCCAGCCTGGCGAGTGAGTCGGCGAGCGCTGTTCCGCTCGGGCTGGAATGGCGGCTATAAAGAAAACAGCCCTCCATTTCCTGTTCGAAGAGGGCTTTCATCGTTTCCGGGTTGAGAAAAGTATAAGTCGAAGAGTCGGTGATTGAAGGGTTGACACCTCCATATTCACCAAAAATCCAGTGATCCTGGATGTCTTTTGCGGGAATGGGCATGAGTTCTTCTCCTGTCGACAGGCTGCGCGGGAGAATTGCCCGTCACTGCCTGACGCTTAATCGGGGATCGGCATTGCCGTTTGGTTCTTGACTTCGCTCAGCACGAGGCTGGTATGCAGCCTGGCGACGCCGGGAAGCGGTGTCAATTGATCGACGACGAACCGTTCAAGATCGCTGCGATTGCGAATGACGACTTTCAATAGATAGTCATACTCGCCTGTGATGTGATGGCACTCCAAAACTTCAGGCATTTTCAGGGTCGCTTCACGGAACCGGACGATGTGTTCATGCTGGTGGGCCAGCAAACTGACGAGGACGAAACACAGGATGTCGTAGCCGATTTTTTCCCTGTCCAACATGGCGGCGTAGTTTCGAATGAACCCCAGCGTTTCGAGACGTTTCATCCGTGAATGGACCGCAGGAGGGGAGAGGTTCACATTTCGAGCCAGTTCTGCGTTCGTGATCCGACCCTGCTCCTGAAGAATCAGGAGGATCTTGCGGTCAATTTCGTCGATTGTATATGAAGATTGTAGCATTATATGTACACCGTGGTCAACAATTGTTCGTTGAATTCGTAAAATCGGCGAATATTAACATTTAATTATATCAATTTACTGAATAATATTCAATAGAATGGGGTTGTGGGAGCTGGAGTTCGAAGAAAATTAAGAATGTTCATCCGGACCTTCGCAAGGCTTAAGCCTTGCGAAGGTCCGGATGAAAAAAAACCCCCCGGTTGAAATGAACTGCAACCCTTACATGGGACACAAAAGAAAAGCACCCCCTGTGAGAAAATAATAGCAGGAGGTGCTTTTATGTCCGGTTTTTGGGGGACAGTTCGCAAAGCCGGGGGAATTTTTCTAAGTGTTCCTTTGGCGACGGCGGATGATCAACGCACCTGTGAAAATAGCGATCAAACCCCCTAGAATTGCGGCGATCGTACCGATGCCGGGACCCTGACTGGGAGGTACAGGCGTCTCTGCGGCTTCAACAGGCGCTTCTTCCGGTGAACTCGCACCAGTATCAGGTATGAGGTCCGGGTTAAGTTCAGCCGGCACATCCGGGAGAACGAACACAGCCGCTGTCCGGCCGGGCACCGAAAACGTCCCGGTTTCCAGGTCGAACGTCGACGTGCGCATGATCGGGTCAGACGAATCCCGCTGCACCGGGTGCAGTTCGAAGGCCTGCCCGGCCAGGTCGGCGAGCGTAAAGTCAATCGCTTCCGGCGCGGCGTTGAACAGTACGATGATCGTTTCGTGGTTTTCATCCAGGTCTGGGGCGACTTTGTCGGAGAGTGACATCACGATCAGGCCAGGCACCTGGTCGGGGCCGGTGTTGTAGAACGCCACGCGTTTCATGATCTCATCAGCTGTCTGCAGGCGGAAGAGCGGGCTGCTTTTCCGGATCATGAGCGTTTCACGGAAATGCGAAACGACAGCCTGGATGTCCTCTGGGCGAGGAGCGATATCCGGATTACCCAGGCGTTCGGCCATGATGCCCCAATTTTCCTTGTTCTTATCTGCAACGGGGAGGCCTGAGCCCCAACCGCTGTCCTGGTAGGTGAAGTCCAGCCGGTTGAACCAATCGCCGGAATTGTAGCTGTCCCGGTCGAAAGACTTGGAGCGCAGCATGTCGTCGCCGGCGTGGAAGAAGGGCACGCCCTGTGCGAAGCCGACGATATCCAAACCGAGGTTGTGCATGCGCACCCGGTCGGCTATGGTGGCGGAGGCCGGCGCTTTATACTGCACGGCATCAAACCAGGTCTCGTTATCGTGAGCCGAGATGTAGACGATATGCTCCTGCGGGTCTTGCGTATAGCCAGTAGGGGAGCCGTTGTAGTCGATGTCCTTTCCGGTAACTTCGGCTCCGGAGGCATCGATCAGCATGTAATCGGCCAGGTTGCCTGCCAGGGCTACGCGGATGCGGTCTGTGAAAAGCATGAGCGTTGCCAGCGCCGTGTCCTGGGCGGTCTCATTCGGATCGGTGTACAGGCCGGTGGCAAAACCCTGTTCGAGGTGCCCCCCGAAGGGTGAACCGCCGCGCACGCTGTCGCGCACACGGTCGTTGAAAGTACCGATCCCCAACCCGCCGACGTTTAGTTGTGTGGCATTGACGCCGCGTTTTCCGTCGACGACCTCGCCGAAGTTCCAGCCTTCTCCGTAAAGATAGATAGACGGATCAACGGCCTTCAGCGCTTCCTGCGCGGCAGCCATGTCTCCCACCATGTGGTGGCCCATCAGGTCGAAGCGGAAGCCGTCCACGCCGTACAGGGATGCCCAGGTCACAAGCGTGTCGATCATGAGCTTGCGCATCATGTTGTGTTCAGTGGCCGTATTCTGGCAGCATGTCGAGGTCTCGACCTGACCTTTGTCGTTCAAGCGGTAGTAGTAACCAGGGACGATCTTATCCAGCACACTATTTGGCCGCTGGCCGCTTGCGGAGGTGTGGTTGTAGACCACATCCATCACCACGCGGAGGCCGGCCTCGTGCAGCGCTTTGACCATCGAGCGAAATTCAAGGATACGGGCAGTACCCTCCGGATCGGTTGTGTAAGCGCCATCCGGCACACCGTAATGGACAGGGTCGTAACCCCAGTTAAAGGCATCATCCGGAGAAACAGCAGCCTGCTGCTCTTCTGAATCCGGAGGAAAAGCGGATAAAGCATCAAAGTCATAGCTGGTCCATGTGGACTTGTCTTCGTTGACACTGGCGATGTCAAACACCGGCAGGAGGTGCAGGTGAGTGAGGCCAGCTTCCGCGAGCGCCTGCAGGTGCTGCATACCATTCGATTCGGTCACAGTGAAGGCCATGAACGTGCCGCGGTATTCATC
Source organism: Anaerolineales bacterium (assembly GCA_041564295.1). GTDB lineage: Bacteria > Chloroflexota > Anaerolineae > Anaerolineales > JABWBV01 > DATDOR01. The sequence goes on from JBFGQG010000240.1 coordinate 5,299, forward strand.
TGGAACGCTGGCATCATTGACGCTGAAATCGCGCACGTGCAGTTCGTACACCACGATGTCTTCGGGTGCATCGAGAGCCGGTTTTGCCGTCTCAGCCCAACCTTCAGGGAACAGGGTTGCGTCGTTCAGGTCCACAATCATGCTGCGGAATCCGTTGGTAGATAGAGCCAGGGAGTAGGGATCCGTTACGATGTTCTCGACCACATCACCTACGGATGGGACGTAAACAGTAACCGCATAGGCGTAATAGCGTCCCTTCATACGTGTTTCGCCCGTATAGCTCCACACACCCGTGGCATCATCCCTCGTCATATCGAAAGTTTCCGGAAAAACGCGCGGTCCGGCTTCCCTGTAAATGTTCAACGAAACCGATTTTGCAGTCGGCGCCCAGAGGCGGAAAACGGGGAGGCCATCTTCCCAGCTGAGTCCGAGTGGACCGTCGTAGGTGTAGAGGTCGTCCAGCGCGCCGGGGACCTGCAAGCCGGTGATGTCAATCACATTGCCACCGGCGTCATACGCGGCTACAGCAACCTGCCCGCGCAGGATTTCAGGTACCAGCGCCATGTCCGCCTCGGCGATCTTCAACGCCAGGTGGTTTTTCAGGTGGGGGAACCGGGTCTGGACTGCCGGTCGCTGACCGGAATCATCCAGCGAAAGGGA
>JBFGQG010000241.1:0-5921 GCA_041564295.1 Anaerolineales bacterium
CGCCATATTTGCCCGCCATAATGTCGTCGTAGGTGTAGCCGCGAGTGGGTACAGACATATCCAGCAGGCGTTGAATGTACACTTCGGGTCGTCCTTCCAGCACATATTTCCAATAATCGCGGAAGCGTTGGTCATCCAACTGGTCGCCAATGGCTGCCGCCAGCTCCCCCAAAATCATGACATCATCTTTGGTGTCGTAGATGGGCGTAATGCCACCTTTCCAGATTTGCAGGAAGGGATTCGAGCAGGAGGCGGTGATTTCTGGCGTTTCAAACTCGGCCCAGGAGTTGGCCGCCAGGCCAAAATCGGCATACTCCACGCTGGCAGTCATTTCAATGTCTACAGCGATAATCAGGTCAATGAGGGGATTGACGTTCTTAATCATGTCGTAATGGTGTTTGGCGTTGTTGAGAAGGTTGACGTTGGAGTGGAAAATGACTTTAGTGGGGGTGGGCATGTGGCTATTGCCGGTGAAGTTTTTACGGCCGTATTTCGGTGTGTCCACAATTAACGGCCGATCCCCATGATTCCAGTAAGCTGGTTCTTCGTCTTTAGCATAGCTGTGAGCCACCACATCCTTGCCATCCAAATCTTTGTCCAAATTGGGGTTGAAGGGGTCTTCCGCAATCCAGCCCTTGAAGCCCGGCCCTACCTCCGGAGATCCCTGAAACAGTGCAGCTTTGTAGTTGCCTGCCCAGGTATAGCAGCCTGCCCCGGGCTTTCCGAGGTTGCCTGTCAGCATCAGGGGAAGGAATTGTGCTCGATTCGCAAGAGTTGCATGGAACCAGTGATTGATGCCTTCACCGATATGGATTGCGACCGGTTGGATGGTGGCGAGATCGTTTGCAAGTCGTTCGATTAAGTTCTTAGGCGCGCTGGTGATTTCGGCGACTGTGTCAAGGTCATAGTCCTTGAGATGCTCCATATACATCGTCCAGAGGGTCATAACTTCGATTTCAGTGCCGTCCAGCAGCGTGGCCGTTCCGCTCCAATCCAGTTGAGGATCGTAACCAATTTCTTCCATTGAATCGCCAACGTCATCGCGCGTAATTGCGGCGAGCTGGTCCATTTTGGAATCGAAGATCATATAGTCGCCAAGTTTTTTATATTGGTCCTGTGTTAAGCCCTGCTGTTTGAAACTGGGGCCATTTGGTGATAAACCCGGCATGTAATTTTGGAAAACCTCATGAGGATGCAGTCGGGTCAGCGTGTCCGCTCGCATGATCAGGGGGAAATCGGTGTACCTTTTGACAAAATCAGCATCGTATTTATTGTTTTCCATCAGCCAGCGGGAAATGCCCAGAAAGAGCGCAGTGTCCGTGGCGGGTCGGATGGGAATCCAGTAGTCCGCTTTGGTGGCCGGAGGAGAGTATTCGGGCGTGATCGTTACGATTTTTGCACCGCGCTCCATAGTTTCTATGAAGAAATGGGATTCCGCCATTTTATTCTCGACCAGATTCTTGCCGCACTGGATGTGCAGGCGAGTGTTTCGCAGATCGTTGAAATCGCAATCGGAGGTCTGCAAACCGGTTGAGAAAGGATGTCCGGGAGCCTGGTCGCCGTGCCAGGTGTAGTTGGACCAACGCCGCCCCCCGAGAGCTTCATCTTCACTTACGCCGCGCACGTGTTCATCCAGTAAGGCCAGCATATTGGCGAAGCGGTACATGCCGTACTTACCGATAACACCCAACAAACCCATTCCACCACGGCATTTAAAGGTTCGTGTGCCGGCTCCGTGCATTTCTTCGATCATTTCTTCCGGATAGCCATCCGCACGGAGACGATCCGCACCTTCCGGGCCGGAGTAATGGGCGGCAATGGCGATCATGCCGCGCGAAAGGTAGTCGAAGGCCTCTCCCCAATCGATTGAGAGCATTTCGTCCTCCCCGCGGGAAGTGAACTTGTATTTGTCGCGGTTGGCCGAATCCAGGTAAGGAAAGCCATCATCTGCCCAATGTTTCCAGCCCTGCCGCATTATCGGCCCTTTCAACCGATGCGGGCCGTACACCCTGCGGTGGAAGGTCTGGCCCTTTTTGCATCCGCGTGGATGCCAGTGGGCGGTGGCCTGATTGCCGTACAGGTCTTTGTAATTTGCTACGTCATAGTTGGTTTCAGACCGCAAAATAACGCCATTTCGAACGAAGGCACGCAGACGACAGGCATGCGTATCGTTGGGAGAGCAGACGTAAGTAAAAGAGGAATCATAGCGATACTGGTTGCGGTAAATTTCTTCCCAACTTCGATCCGGATAAGTGGAGAGGGGGTTGCCAGGGTCAATGGGTTGGAGCAATGTCCAATTAAAATCGGTTAAGGCCACACCCAGCGCTGCCAGCCCGGACAGTTTCAGAAAATCACGACGTGTAAATTTAGGCTCCATGCTTTCTCCGTAAGGATAACTGTGTGATGGCCTCGACGAGGGTTGAAAAGGTAGCGTCTAGCTTCTGGTGGGTATACACCTGAACGCTTTTATCGGTTAAATTCGTACTGATCAGGGAGGTATTCGGACAGGCTTTCAGCAGAATATCGAGGTCGTTCAAGTTGGGTTTTTCTACGCCAATCAGGATCAAGGAATCTGCAGATTCGTCGATCAACAAGGGGAGGGCTTCAGAGGGATTCGGCGCTGACCCGATAATATTAATCTGGCTGTTTTCCGCCAGCTTGCGGGTCAGTGTTTCTGCATAAAGCTTTTCCCCAATGATGAAAACATGAAAGATTGTCATCTTGTGAAAAGAATAGCAAACGCGCTATATGTCTGTCTATCCGTCGTGTTCGTCATGAAGAATGAAAAAAGAGTGATTTTCAATATCACTCTTGGGCATAAGAATTAGTTCTTTAGCTGTTCGTTTTTCTCCCCCGATAGATACTGGACGCGCCTAATACGAGTCTATTTTTTTTCCGGGAACTTCGGCGAGGAGACAATTCCTTTCTGCGCTGCTAATCTTGCGGCCTGCCGCCTGTTGGAAAGGTGTAATTTGCTCAAGATATTTCGGACATGCGTTTTGACAGTGTGAACGCTGATGGAAAGATGGGTCGCAATTTCTTTGTCCGATGCCCGCCTTGCGATCAGACTCAGTACGTCTTGTTCCCTGGAGGTGAGATCGGGAAAATCGGCGTCCAGTGAAATCGAACCTGCGGCGTTTCCTTCAAGCCTTGCAAACTCCTCCAGAAGATTCGCCGCCAATTTGGGGGGCAGATATGCTTCGCCTTTAAGCGCGCCACGCACCCCTATCAGGAAACCTTCTGAATCTGTGCTTTTCAGTAAATATCCGCCAGCCCCTGCGCGAATGGCAGCGAACAGTTTTTGCTCTTCTTCGTGAACCGTGAGAATTAGTATTTTTAAATCAGGAAACCGCTCATGAATCAAACGGGTTGCCTCGAGCCCATCGCAGACAGGCATGCTTATGTCCATAACGATTAAATCCGGACGCAAATCGCGGGCGAGCGTCAGGGCTTCCAGCCCATCGCCGGCCTGCGCGGTCACTTTAAGTTCCGGTTGTGCGTTAAGCAAACTGGCGATGCCTTCACGAAAAAGCTCGTGGTCATCAACCAGTAATATGGTGAATTGTTTCATCGGATTTATTCAGCAACGGGAAGCAGACGATTACACGTGTCCCCTTTCCAGGGGTGGCTTCAACTGCAAATTGGCCGCCGCTCCGTTCTGCCCGGGTTCGCATGATGTTCAGACCGAGGTGATCGTCATCCAGATTGGATGACGAGTCAAATCCAATTCCATCGTCTTCAACGATAAATTGAGCCATACCGTTTTGCCGGCTTACGGAAACTTTCACTTGATTGGCCTGTGCGTGCCTGTATATATTACTCAAAGCCCCCTGGACGATATGGACGATCTGTACCTGTAAATTTCCTTGAATTTCCAATGCCTCCCTATGCTGAATAATGAGTTCAAGAGGTAGATCCGAAAGTTTTTCAAACTCAGCCTTGCAATCCGCAAGTTTCTGAGCGAGGTCGTCACCATCCGGGATGGGGCGCTTTAATCCGGTCAGAGCTTCACGAACTTGGTCATATGCTGTTTCAAGGGCAGATTGGATACGCTTTAATTCTTCAGCAGCTGCTCCATATTCGCTGCCGGTAATAGCCTTCTCTACCCGCCCGGTCTTGATTCGCAAAAAACTCAAGGTTTGTGCCAGATGGTCGTGTAATTCGGCCGCAAGCCGTTCTCTCTCCGCCAGAACGGCGACCTGCCGGGCTTCACGACGTTCGGATGAAGCAAGATTCGCATTTGTTATGGCAATTGCAGCCGCGTTGACGAGTAATGTTAAGGCTCTTTTTTCGTCTTCATCAAATGCCCGCTCACCTTTACGCGCTAGACAAAGCGCCCCGAGATATTGATCACCGACTTTGAGGGGAGCTGCCAGGCAGTGACCCTGTCCCTGGGCGTGGAGAAAGCCGCATCCGGAACAGGTATTTTCACCTGCCTGCACCTGCCCTGTATCGAACACTTGAACCGCAAACCCTCGTCTGGCGGAATGTTTCATTCCATTTAAGTCAACACGCTCCCCACGATAGGCAGCGAGTTCTAAGGTTGCCTGGTCTGATTTGAGCAAACACAAAGCTACAGAATCGGCTTGCATAAGGGTCTGGGTGCGTTCAACCACGGATTGAAGCAGGTGGTCCAGATCGAGTTGGGCAACGATTTCCTGGCTGAATTCAAAGGCCTCGCTGAGTTCTTGCGTTCGCCGCTCAACCCGGTCTTCTAAAGATTCGCGGGCGGTCTGCAATTCCTTGCGCATATGTTCAAAGATTCCTGCAAGTTTTCCGAATTCATCTACATGATCCGATCGGATTGGTTGGCTGAAATCTCCCTGGCTTATTTTCCGGGTAGAAGCCTCCAGATCGACTAATGGATACATGATGCGCTGCCGGGCGACCGAGTATCCAGCGATTAAAAATATAAATGCCAGAAGCAAAAAGACAGTCTCGATCCATATGAAGCGGGTTACCTTTGCTTCTGCACGTTCTTCAAACTCCGTCACGATCGCATCCAATTGGGCAAGGATTAACGGTGATTCCTTTTGTAATGCGCTTGCTGTCTCGGCCCGGGTTGCCTCAGCCACAATTGGTGAACGTAAAATCTCTATTTTCCCCCGGAAACTTTCCCAGGTCTCGAACACCTGGGTTAATTGATCATCTAAATAACTGTCTGGGGCAGGCGGGAGAGTCACGCTTTTCAAGGACGGGTCCATTACTTCTCCGCCCTCGCGTAATGCCTGAAGTGTGACGTCAAACCGATTTATGGCATCGGTTAATTCTGTGCTTTCTGGCGCGTTGAGTGCGAGCCAGGTCATTTGCTGTGACAGCATCCGTTGACGGCCGGCAAGATTGATGACGACTGCATCAGCCTCTTGTGTACTGGATGCCCAATAAGTCACCCCTGCGGAAACAGCAACCAGCAAGAAGAAGCCGATGAAGAGAGTGGCTAACTTCCCACGAATGGTTCGATGTTTCATTCGATTCATTTTACCATTCAGGTCAATAAAATTTATGAAGAAAGGTTTCATTCTCATAACAAGAATACAACCCCGCAACCTGCGTTTCCGGTTTTTACTGGAAAGCCTGAGAGAATCGATCGGAAGAACAACCGCATTTTCAGGACGAATTGCTCATTACGGAAGGTTGTCGCCAAGCAGAAACAGTCAGTCCGGGTGCTCCAAGTCTATTTGGAGGACAGGCCCTGAGGACTCCGTTTGCCACTTTTACGAAAACCAAATCAGCCCTTCGACGCGGTTCGCAAGGCCTTACAGGCTAAGCCGGGCTTGAGCGGCAGCCGTTTTTCCTCAATCCCCCCAAATAATATGGGGAATATGAGAGTTTTTATGGTGTAAACTCGAAGCGACCATCAGTCGCTATATAGGAGTTGCTCATGCCGAAAGGAATTCCTCTCACTGCACAAGAACAACAGC
>JBFGQG010000242.1:0-5916 GCA_041564295.1 Anaerolineales bacterium
CGATCGGTAGAACGCGCCCGCGCAGTGTGATTTCGCCCGTCATACCGTACTCCGGCCTGGTTTTTCGCTGGGTCACGGCAGACGTCAAGGCTGTGGCGATTGTGATACCTGCACTCGGGCCGTCCTTTGGGATGCTGCCTTCCGGGATATGCAGGTGAATGTCGGCGTTTTCGAACAGCGCGGGGTCGATGGAAAGGTCGCTACAGCGTGATTTAAGGTAGGACAGCGCAGCCTGGGCCGATTCTTGCATTACTTCCCCGATCTGCCCTGTAATTTGCATGTTGCCTTTGCCTTCCTGGAGAACGAGCACTTCAACAGGCATGATATCGCCCCCGGTTTCCGTCCATGCAAGGGCCGTTGCCACGCCGATTTCAGCTTTACGTTCTGCTTCTGATGTGGAGAATTGCGGCGGGCCAAGGGCTTTTTCAACAAATTGTGGTGTAATCCGGGCAGCAAAACGTTTCCCGGCGGCTTTCCGGCGTGAGATTTTGCGGCTGACCCGGCCTATTTCGCGTTCGAGATTTCGGACGCCGGCTTCATATGTATACTCCCGAATCAGTTTCCGAAGAGTCTCCTCGGTGAATTGTATTTCATCCGGTTCCAGTCCGGATTCTTCCAGTTGGCGAGGGATCAGGAACTGCCGGGCGATTTCGAGTTTTTCTTCTTCAATATATCCCGCAAATTCGATCATCTCCATGCGGTCCAGCAGTGGGTCAGGAATCCGCCCGGCCCAATTCGCCGTGGTTATGAACATCACTTCGGACAAATCATAAGGCAGTTCGAGATAATGGTCTGAGAATGCATGGTTCTGCTCGGGATCCAGCACCTCAAGCAGGGCAGAGGCCGGGTCGCCTCGGTAATCGGTGCTGAGTTTGTCGACCTCATCCAGCATGAAAAGCGGGTTCGTTGTGCCGGCTCTACGCATTGTTTGCAAAATACGACCAGGCAGCGCGCCGATATATGTCCTGCGGTGACCTCGAATCTCGGCTTCATCGCGAACGCCGCCAAGCGATATCCGTACAAATTCTCTACCAAGTGCCTCGGCAATCGACTTGCCCAGGGAGGTCTTACCTGTGCCCGGCGGTCCAACGAAGCAAAGGATTGGCTGTCGGGATTTTTTTGGACGGAGGCTCTTCACAGCAATGTATTCGAGAATGCGTTCTTTTGCCCGGCGGAGGCCATAGTGGTTTTCTGCGAGAACCTTTTCAGCATGTTCAAGGTCAAGGTTGTCCGTCGAAGTCGTCTGCCATGGCAGGTCGAGTATCCATTCGACGTATGTACGCAGCACGCCGACTTCCGGCGACATCGCCGGCATCTGGCTGATCCTGTGGATTTCGCGAATCGCGCGTTCTTCAACTTCTTTAGGCAAATGTGATGCTGCAACCCTATTACGGAGATCCGTAATTTCCTGGCCCCAGGAATCCTCTTCGCCCAATTCTGTCTGGATGGCCCGCATCTGTTCGCGCAGGTACATTTCGCGCTGGGAGCGGTTGACCTCTCCCTGCACACGCGCGTGAATTTCACCTTCGAGTTCGAGCACATCCACCTCGCGCGCCAGGATATTGCTCACCTGGGCAAGGCGTGACACCGGATCATATTCTCGCAACAGCTCCAGCTGGTCCTGGGTGGAAAGCGACAGGGTCGAAGTGATCAGGTCCGCCAACCAGCCGGGCTCATCGATATTCAGCGCAAAAAGATGAGCCTCTTCAGGCAGGCTCTGGTTGAGCTGGACGCATTTCTCAAACATGGCGACGACGGTGCGCATCAATGCGTTCGTCTCTCGTGAACGCGTCCGGCTTTCTTCGATCTGGCGCGCCCGCACGACGATAAACGGCTCAAATTGGACGAATTCAATCACCTCAACACGCCGGCGGCCCTGAACGAGCGCTGAACTCGATCCGTCCGGCATATTGAGGAGCCGGCCAACAGCCATTTCGACTCCTGTCGGGAAAAAGTCCTCGGGCTCCGGATCGTCGATGTCCGGATCTTCCTGCGTAAGGGCGATCACAGTCTGGTGGCTCGTCCGGGCGGCTTCAATGGCAAGCAGTGAACCTTCACGACCGATAAATATTGGCGAGACCATGCGCGGAAACACGACCACGTCGCGCAGGGGCAGTACCGGGCATTCGATTATGCCGTCGTCTTCCGGAATTGCATCCGGGATATCATAAAGCTCTTCTGTTCGGCGGTGCAGCGAGTCTGCAAACTCCCCATCGCCGGGTAACCAATCACGACTCATAGGTTCACTCCATATCTAGACAGTCTATCACAAATCGGTTTCAACACGCCCCCAAACCGCCCTTGCTGCACCGACGACAAATACGCTGCCTGTAACGAGGACCACATCTTCAGGACCTAATCCATTCAATCCGGAGCGCATGGCTGCTTCAATATTTTCCGTAACGACCGGTTCCATTCCTAAGTCGACTGCGATCTGGCCGAGTATCCCGGGAGACTTCGCACGCGGGTGTTCGGATCGAGTCACGATTAATCGGGTTACGCGCGGCTTCAGGGCCCTCAGAAAAGCTTCAACAGCCTTGTCACCGGACGCGCCGATAATGACGGTCATCCGCCGGCCGGAAAAATAAGCATCGAGCGTTTCGACCAGTCTGCGCGCAGAGTCTTCGTTGTGAGCCGCGTCGAGAACGACGTACGGCTCTCGCCTCAGGAATTCAAAACGACCCGGCCACCGGACCTCTGAAAAGCCCCGGCGGATATCCGCTTCGGAAATGACAAGTCCTTTGCGACGAACTTCCTGGAGGGCGGTCCAGGCTGTCGCTGCGTTTTCCACCTGGTGTGCCCCGAGTAAGGGGGTTGATAATTCGTGCCACAAAGACTTTCGTGTGCGGATTTCGAACGATTGTGAGTCAAAAGAATGCGAAACCGCCCTGAATTCAACATCATTGCCCACGACCTGCACAGGTACACGCCGCTCGTCTGCGATTTGAAGGATGGTGCGAAGGGCTTCGGGGCGCTGCGGAGCCGTTACGACTGGTATGCCGGGTTTGATAATCCCGGCTTTCTCAGCGGCGATTGCGGCGATGTTCGAGCCAAGGATCGGGACGTGGTCCATAGAAATGGAAGTGATCACGCTGACGAGCGGCACAATGACGTTCGTGGCGTCAAGGCGGCCGCCGAGACCCACTTCTAGTACAGCCACGTCCACGTGCTCGTCGGCGAAATGACAGAATGCTAGGGCCGTCATGATTTCAAACGTACTGATCCCCGGAACGGATTCGATGTGCGGCTTGATGCGTTCGAGCAGCTCGACGACATCGCCCTGGCGAACAGGAATTCCGTTGATGCGAATCCGCTCGCTAAAATCTTCCAGGTGTGGCGAAGTGTAGAGGCCGGTCTTATAACCGGCTGAGTTCAGCGCGCTGCTGCAAAATGCGGCAGTCGATCCTTTACCTTTCGTGCCGGCAATATGGATGCTCGGATAAGTTGTATGGGGATTTTTCAGGCGCTCAAGGAGGTCGAACATACGCCGCAGGTCAAAGTTTTCCGGTGCGAGATTAGCAGCGTGGGTCTTGCTGTAGTCAACGTAGCTGAATATGTAATCCAGCGCGGATTGGTATGCGGGAGTGATTTGCATGCAGCGATTCTACTTGCAGCGATGAGAATAGAATAGCCCTGTACATCCGTTACGGGGCTTTCTGATGCCTCAATTTTGTGTTCACTTGTCAGGCATCTTGATATACGTTATCATTTCTTTCGTGATCAACTAATGAAAGACAGGGATAATGGCCGTCAAAGTAGAAGCTACTCCACAAACGTCATTTCAAAATCGTGTAGTCGACTCCCTCTCAGAATTTCCGCTCTGGGCTCTTATCGTCATCTTTTTTGGAACTTTTTTGGTTTTTCAGTTCCTTTTCGATGATACGTACAATGAAATCATCCGATTTCTGATCGACGGAGTGCGGCTGACGATATTTGTCACCCTGACGTCTTACATCATGGCCCTCGTTCTGGGTCTGACGACGGCGGTCGGACAGCTTTCAGATAACCTTATTATTCGAAATATCGCCCAGCTATACGTCCAGGTCATCCGCGGCGTGCCGATCCTCGTCCAGATTTTTTACTGGGCCTTCGTCATTTTTCCGCTCTTCAACAAGCTCGGTGAATGGATGGTGGAAATTAATTTCCTTGCAGTGCTTGGGCTCCCGCTATCTACATGGAAATCCGAATTTATCACGCGCGGAATCATGGCGCTGGCCTTCAGCTACGGTGCATTTTCATCTGAAATCTTTCGGGCCGGGATCCAATCGATTGAAAAAGGCCAGCGTGAAGCCGCCCTTGCACTCGGCCTGAGTAAATTTCAATCTTTTCGCTTTATCATATTCCCTCAGGCCGTACGCAGAATTCTTCCCCCGCTTGGTAACGACTTCATCGCCATGCTCAAGGAGACCTCGCTGGTGTCTGTTCTCGGTGTTGGCGAGATCACCCAGCTGGGAAAGAAATATGGCGCTGCATCTTTCCGATATCCGCCGACGTACAACACGGTCGCATTTCTTTACCTGTCCATGACATTATTACTGTCTATGGGGGTGCGTACGATGGAAAGGCGACTCCGTACAAATCAGGCAAAATAGTTTGAGCTTACCCAATTTCATATCAAAGGAGGTGGTGCCTTCTTTTACGAATGAAAACTATACTATTCTTTACCGGTTTAACAATAAAATCGTTTGAAATTAGGAGAAGAAAATGAAGAAGTTTTTGATCATGATTGGCCTCGTGCTTGTGCTCGTTCTCGGTGCCTGCCAGCCCGCAGCCACCGAAGCGCCGACGGACGTTCCCGTAGTAGCCACCGACGAGCCTGCACCTGAAGTTACCGAAGAAATGACGGAAGAACCGGAGCTGCCGGACCTTGGTGGTCGCGAGATCACGATTGCAGTCGAGAACGCATACCTGCCGTTCAACTTCGTCAGCCTTGAGACCGGCGAAGCTGCCGGCTGGGACTACGACTTCATCAACGAAGCCTGTGCCCGGCTGAACTGTGTTCCCGTCTGGGTTGAATTCGCATGGGACACGATGATCGCCTCCGTTGCCGAAGGCCAGTTTGACATGGCCACCGACGGTATCACGATCACCGAAGAACGTGCTGAAATCGTCGATTACTCTGACGGATATATCAACATCGAGCAGCGAATGATGATCCGCCTCGGTGAAGATCGCTTCAGCTCCGTTGAAGAGTTTGTCGCGGACGACAGCCTGATCATCGGCACGCAGATTGGAACGACCAACTACGACACTGCTGTTGGCCTCGTCGGTGACGAACGGATTATCACTTTCGATGATTTCGGCCTGGTGGTCCAGTCGCTGATCGCCGGCGACGTCGATGCAGTGATTATCGACGAGACCGCTGGCCAGGGCTACAAGGGCGAAAACGCAGACAAAGTTGATCTTCTTGGCGAATCCCTCTCCAGCGACCAGCTCGGTTTCATCTTCCCGAAGGGCAGCGACCTTGTTGCAGCCTTCAACGCAGTTCTTACCCAGATGAAAGCTGACGGCACGCTCGCTGCTATAAACGCCAAGTGGTTCGGCACCGATTACGAGCTGACCTACGACGATATCGGCTGCGGTGCCTACTGTCCGGAGCCTCTCGGCACGGAAGAGAACCCGATAGTCTGGGTGCTGGTGCCGTCGCAGGACACGGAAACGGTCCTGGCCGGTGCGGACACGATCGCAGCGGCGATCGAAGAGCAGACCGGCCTGGTGGTCGTGCCATTGGTGACGACTGACTTTACGAGCGCAGTGGAAGCGATGTGCAACGATGAAGCCCACATGGGTGCGCTGAACACGTTCAACTACGTACTGGCCAACGCCCGCGGCTGTGCGGACGTGGCGCTGGCGAGCGTGCGCTTCGGCAGCACGTTCTACAGCGGGCAGGTCATCACGCGTGCGGACAGCGGTATC
>JBFGQG010000243.1:0-5909 GCA_041564295.1 Anaerolineales bacterium
ATAGGAACGACGCTGACCCGGCCTAGACATCATGGCGAAATTAAGGGCGTGTTAGAGTTATTCAAGCGGAAAAAATAAACGGAAACTGAAATGTATAATCAAGGATGATGTTCCACCTCTAAAGGATGGTCGAAATGAACCCGAAACATGGGAATCAGGCGCGCTGGTGGGATCTCCCAGCTGCCCTGATCATGGTGGTCGCAGTCTTCCTAACATCGATTCGTTTATCCGCGACCAACTGGACGGATGAACTCACAATCGTGCAGACGGTCACATTATTTGCTGTTGTTTCCGGTCTGGCACTGGGACAAAGCGCTTTTTCACCGCGGGTCGCTGCATGGATGTCCACAGTTTATGGGGGCTTCACCATCATCTGGCAGCTCGGGCTGACATTCGGCGAAGGCGTTTTATGGTCAGAGCGGTTGACAAGCCTTTTCGGGAGATTGGGGTTTTCTCTGGAAAACCTGTTTCGACAGAGGGCTGTGACCGACCCGATCATGTTCCTTTTCCTGATGACCGTCCTGTTCTGGCTTTTGAGTTCTCACGCGGGTTATACACTCACCCGCTACGCGAACGCATGGCGCGCCGCCCTACCGCTCGGCGTGGCTTTATTCATCGTCCACATTCACGACCCTTTTTGGACCAGCCGTTCCTGGTTCCTGGCCGGTTATATTTTCCTGGCGCTCTTGCTCGCTTCTCGCACCAATTTCCTCCATAAGCGATTCGAGTGGCTGTCCACCCGGACGCACATTCCGCCGTTCGTCGGCCTGTATTTTCTGCGGACCACGATGGTGATCGGGGGTGCGCTGATCTTACTGGCATGGACTGCGCCTGCAATGGCCGCCAACCTGCCTCCGGCCCAGGAAGCCTGGCAGACGATCGCCCGTCCATGGTACGAAGCGCGCGCGAAAATGACCAATGCTTTTGCATCGCTGCGGGCCACGGTCGGCGTGGCACAGGATTATTATGGCGACGTCCTCCCGCTCGGCAGGGGCAATACACTTACGGACGCAATCGTGTTCACGGTTGAGGCGCCGCCCCGCCCGGCTGCCGGAGTTCGTTATTATTGGCGGGCTCGGGCTTATGAAACCTGGAACGGCAGCGGTTGGACGGCTGATCCGACAGATTTCGTCAAGATCGCGCCGGATGAAGCATCTCTCGTATTACCGAATCTGGCAGGGCGCTGGGAAGCCGATTTCACGTTTACTCCATTCACATCAATGTCGACGATTTACACCGTGCCGCAGCCGCTATGGGTGAGCCGCCCTGCCACAGCGGAACTGCTTATCAATGCCGAAGGAATCGCGGACATCTTACGAATGACCACCAGTCCATCAATCCGGGCCGGCGAGCAGTACCAGGTCCATTCCTCCCTCACGAATGTCACCGAGGCTGAGCTGCGTGAGGCAGGCACCGTATACCCCGATTACATCACGGAGAGATATCTCCAGATCCCCGATGCGGTAACCCGGCGCACCCGTGAACTCGCCGCTGATATCACGGCCGAGTACGACAACCCGTATGATAAAGTTGTCGCCGTGACCCAATGGCTGCGTGAAAACATCACCTACCAGGAAACGGTGCCTGTGCCTCCCCAGAACCGCGACATCATTGATTGGATGTTGTTTGATCTAAACCAGGGTTTCTGCAATTACTATGCGACCGCGGAAATCGTTATGCTGCGATCTCTCGGCATCCCGTCACGCCTCGCTGTAGGCTATGCGCAAGGGCAGCGGGATCCCGAGACCAACACCTACACCGTCCGCCAGAGGGACGCACACGCCTGGCCAGAAGTCTTCTTCCCGGGGATCGGCTGGGTCGAATTCGAACCCACCCTCAACCAGCGCCCGCTCCGCAGACCACCCGGAGATCCTAGCAATTCCGAGGACGGGAACGCATCCTCTTCATCCAGCGGCTTAAGTGTCGACTTCCAGGACCGCGAAGGACTCCTGTTCGAAGCGCAGGAAGACCAGTCGCTGCTCAACGAGAATGCACAGGCTGGCGAAACGACGCCATCCTTCATTGAATCCTACTGGGGCTGGCTCCTGGCCGGAGGCCTCCTGATCCTCGCCAGTGCTTTATTTACCTGGTACCGCAATCGCGTCTTCGATCCGAAAGATCCAATGACGCCCCTTTCAATCCGCGTCGAAGCCCAGCTCCGTAAAACGCACATCAAAGTGCCAGACTTTTTGGTAAAGATGACACGTCAGGCTGGTCTGCCCCTTGAAGCCCGCGCATACGAGCAAATCAACCGCTCCCTCCGGTGGCTGGGTAAAGTGCAGGAACCGAGCCGCACACCGGCAGAACGCGCCTCCGATTTGAAAGTCTTGTTGCCGGATGCTGCGCCCACCATCGAGTCCTTGATCCAGACCTACCACCACACCATGTATTTCTCAACCAACGGCCAATCCACCTCGGAAGACACCCGTACAGCATCGCTTTTAGCCTCACGAACGCTCAGAAACCGGACCTGGAGAGCGCTATTCCGCCGCTATTTCTCACGATTCCAGGAACCTGCCCAGCGAAAACCAATCGTTTGAAAGAGGAACATCTTATCCATAAGCAAGACTTCGAGAAGCAAAGCTGCTTGGAGAAACCTCGCTTTTAATTCCGTATCGTGTAAAATAATAAGCGTCCCATAAAACCTTATTCCATTTCCGAGGCATTTTATGCAGCAGTCGACAGTCCTATTTTCGATTCCGCTCGACCAGCAAGTTCA
Source organism: Anaerolineales bacterium (assembly GCA_041564295.1). Lineage (GTDB taxonomy): Bacteria > Chloroflexota > Anaerolineae > Anaerolineales > JABWBV01 > DATDOR01. The sequence continues at coordinate 2,720 of JBFGQG010000243.1, forward strand.
ACAATTAACCATTTTTGCCGATAAAATCCAGGAACAGCTCATTAACAGCGGGGTAACCATTCCTCAAGTCACCCAGAACTACTTGAATGAGTTAAAGCAGCGGATCAACCAAATCAGTGAAGGGGTCAAAAAGAGCGTCGAAGAAAGAGACGATTTGCTGTCTCTCGTCGAAATCAGCCAGATTGTCAATTCCTCGCTCGAACTAAACGATGTGCTCCAGATCGTTATGGACACGATCATCCGGATTACCGGTGCAGAACGATGCTTCCTGATGCTGCGAGACGAGAACAACGAACTCCAGATGCGCATGGCCCGAAACTGGGAACGCGAGTCGATCCACCCGTCCGAATTTGAGGTCAGCAAGACGATCATCAACCGAGTTGTAACAGACAACCAGCCCGTCCTGACGACGAACGCACAGGAAGATCCGCGCTTCGGCGGCCAGCACAGCATCGTCTCATACAGCCTCCGGTCCATCCTCGCGGTCCCAATGACGGCAAAGGACAAAGTCACAGGTGTGATTTATACGGATAACAGGATCCGGACAGGCCTGTTCAGTGAGGCCGAACGCAATCTCCTGATGGCCTTCGCAAACCAGGCTGCTATTGCCATTGAGAACGCCCGCCTTTTCGAGTCGGTGAAGAAAACGCTCGCGGAAGTGACGGAACTGAAAAACCTGATGGACAATGTATTCGCATCAATCGTCAGTGGCGTGATCACGGCAGATATCGGGAACAAAATCATGCTGTTCAACGAAGCAGCTGAGAAAATCCTCGGCGAAAATAAAGAAGAAATCATCGGTTCCGTATTCAACGACCGCCTCTCTTCCATCGCCTCACCCATCGCCTCACAAATTGAAGATGCAAAAACAACGGGTGCACACGTCGTCGGGCAGGAGGTCGTGCTCAGCATGCCGGACAAAAGCCGGAAAGACCTCGTTCTGAACATATCCCCGCTCAAGGATGCTGCGGAAACAACGCAAGGCGTCGCCATCGTCCTCGACGATCTGACCGAACGCAAACGCCTTGAAGGCCAGCGAAAAATGTTTGAGCGCATGGTATCTCCAGCGGTCATCGCACAGCTCGACCCGAACGCGCTGCAGCTGGGTGGAAAACGCGTTTCTCTAACCACACTTTTTTGCGATATCCGCGGGTTCACGAGTTTCAGCGAACGATTCGATCCGGAAGAGCTCGTTACGATCCTCAACCGCTACCTGTCGGCAGCAGCAGATGCCATCCTGCAGTACGAAGGCACAATCGATAAATTCATGGGTGATGCCGTTATGGCCTGGTTCAATGCACCTATCCCCCAACCTGACCATGCGCTGCGAGCAGTAAAGGCCGCGCTCGATATCCGTGACGCTGTTCATGCGTTGCACAGCGAGTTTCCACCTGAAATGAGGCTCTCTGTGGGAGTTGGGATAAACTACGGAGACGCGGTGTTGGGTCTCGTCGGCACCGAATCGCGGCTGGAATATACAGCCATTGGGGACAGCGTGAACACGGCAAAGCGAATCCAGGAAAACTCAAAACCGAACCAGGTCTTGATTTGCAAGGACACATACAATGCAGTTAGAGACGGCGTAGAAGCTGTTCGTGCCAATCCCATGAAGGCAAAAGGCAAAAGCGAACCCCTCGAGATATACGAAGTGCAAGGACTGAAATAATTGGGGCGAATCAGCAGGCGGAGAAGCGAATCTTCTTAATGGAGATTCGCCTCTTTATTTAATCACGTATACTTTGCCAGCATCTGCCGGACAGGAATAACAATCTGACCTTCCAGCGGATGCCCAAGTAAAGTCACCTTCCCTAGACTGGCCATACGCGCGGTATAAGCAGCGACAAGTGCATCGAGTTGAGTCGGCTCGAAAAGATCATCCAACAGTAATTCGCCTTTTAATAGACGGTAGCGAGTGATTTCTTCGAAAATGCGCATCGGGTTCGGGACATCTACCTCGTTTACATACAAAACCAGCTGGCGCTGAATGCGTCCTTCCAGGGTGCTTTTATTGAATGGAATATGTTCGAGAAGCGCCGTGAAGGCAGCATGGGGGTAGCATTCGATCGAAAATCGCACATCGCCATTCGCATGCTCATCTTCGGGAACAAAATCCTGGACATAAGGCCTGTAGCCCGAATTTGCCAATGCACGGTACAACTTGAAGCCTTTCTGCATCCAGACAGGCGCATTCTCCGGACTTTTCGGTGTGCGGCGAACCTTGATCCGGCTCTGCCTGAGGGCGTATTCTGCCACACGCCAGCGATCCCAACGACCGGGCCTGGGTCTCGGGTTGAGAACAGACCGGAAACTCTCTTCCGCCATATACCCCTTGTTCGTGCTGCGCGGATTATTTATCGCCACGAACGCCCGGTCCTGGCCGTTCACGAAGGCGAGAACATTCTCATCATCACCGCTAGCCAGAGCGATCAGGTTCAATTCCGCATCGATCGCCGCATATGTCAATGGTCGTCTGGCGCCAGGGATGTCGATTCCGATAAATGTCGTGTCTGTAAACAGCATGGTCTTCCCTGCAAATAAAAACTGGCGGTTGATAAGCCCCCCTACCCGATGCTTTATCATCCTTAAAAGGCAGCCCGTGGAAGGCATTGTGGATCCTTTTAAGTATATAACAATTCGGGCGGCGGCGCTGAAAGAAGGTATAAAAATCGATTCTATTTATTGGCACACGAACACACTTTAGATGTTCAGTTTGTCCAATTGAGATCCAAGCCGTCCTTATTGTGATCGCCGTAACTTCGCATGGGGCGGAAAGACCGTTCCAGAAACCAATACGGAAGCCGGAGATTGGAACGCCTGATGTTCTTAAAAGGCCAATGCCCTTAGTACTAGAGGCGATTGCTTTCCTGTTAATTCGAGCGTGCGCTCCGGGAGATCGCCGAACACCATTCCGCTGGACTTGTACGCGACTGCACTATCAGGGCTTCGCCGCGTCCTGCAGCCGATGCTAAACGCGCCCGTGATATTCACGTTGTCTTCAAACGCGTCAATATCCTGGAGGCTCCCTTCCGCGCCGCTCACCGTTCGGGCTTAAGCCACTCCGGAATGCACCCCCACTCCGAAAGGAAGAATTTACAATTCGGTTCCGTCCAGGTACTTCTGGCAGAATTCCATTCAGAAATTACAGAACCGCGGGGTCCGGTAAAACCGGGATCTCCCCGTCATTCGTGCA
>JBFGQG010000244.1:0-5904 GCA_041564295.1 Anaerolineales bacterium
GCTGCGGTACGTGCTCGGTGCAATCTTTTTGCTGCGCCTGATGTGGACATTTAACAAATTCGACGACATCTTCCTCCTCACCGGCGGGGGTTTTGGCACGAACGTGCTGCCGGTACTGACATACCAGTTCAGTTTCAGAACTTTTGATTTCGGGACAGGCGCTGCAACCGCCATGATCCTGTTGTTAATTCTCATGGTGTTCATGGCGCTGTATATCGGGATCGTCATGCGCAACGTGGAAGAAAGTTAGGAGGCCGAGATGACTGCTGCATCGCATACCAGACCAAAAAATATAATCGGTCACCTTGCAGACTGGTTTACCTGGCCAAGGTTCTTGTTTGCCGTCGGTTTCACATTCTTTTTAACCAGTGTGCTTTTTCCGTTCTACTGGATGGTCAGCTCTTCCTTTAAAAGCCGCCGCGAAATCGGCGGGCGTGAACCCGTTTACATTCCAAGTGAATTCCGCCTGGATGCATACCGTGAACTTTTCGACGAGAACCACGAACAATTTCAGGATTTTGGAACCAATATAAGCAATAGCATCTTGATTTCTGTCCCGGCCGCGCTGATTACAGTGATCCTTTCCACACTTGGATCGTATGCCATCGCGCGGCTGAGGTTTAAAGGAAAGGAATTCCTCCTCAACAGCATCCTGATGATTTACCTGTTCCCTGGAGTCCTGCTCATCATCCCGCTCTTTGCCATGCTTGCCCAGCTTGGGGATCGCCTGGGTTTCGATGTTCGCGACAACCTGCCGATCCTGCTTCTGACGTACCTGGCGCAGACCCTACCGGTTGGTCTTTATATGTTGACGAACTACTTCCGGACAATCCCCGAGGAGATTGAGCAGGCCGGCTTGATCGACGGCTGCACACGGTGGGACGTGATCTGGCGGATCACGCTGCCGCTGGCTGTCCCGGCCCTGGTTTCTGTAAGCGTATATGCCTTTATGATAGCCTGGAACGAATTCCTGTACGCGTTTGTCTTCCTCAATGACCACAACCTCTTCACAATCCCGATCAAGATCAGCACGATCTTTAATGATCCGTCGCCTCGCCCGCACGTGGTTATGGCAGCGTCCACGATCATGACGATGCCGATCGTGCTTCTCTTCCTGACACTGGATCGTTATCTTTCGGAGGGTCTGACCGCAGGTGGAGTCAAAGGCTGATGGACATTGGATTTATTTCCACACGCCTGGCCGGGACGGACGGGGTCTCGCTCGAAGTCGAAAGGTGGAGCCGCGTCCTGAGGGGTATGACTCATGACATCTTCTTCTGTGCAGGAGAACTGGGCGGTTGTGCTTCCGGCGGAGCCTTGATCCCGGAATTGTATTTTCAGGACGAACGGATTCAATCCTTGACGGCCCGCGCCTTTGACCTTGCGATGTCCAATCCGTCTAATATATTGCAAGACATCCGGCTTGTCGCAGACGAGATCCGCGAGCCGTTGAGAAATTTCATTGTGAGTCCGCGCCTGGATCTCATCATCGTGCAGAACCCTTTTGCAATTCCGATGAACTTGCCCTTGGGCTGCTGCCTGGCGCAGTTGATTGCTGAACTCGGAATCGATGCGATCGCCGACAACCACGATTTTTACTGGAAACGCGAACCCTTCATCCTTCAACCGACACTCGTTATTCGCCGGAAAGGGATTGAGTTAGCCCTCATACTGGTACAATCTCTAAGCCTCAGGAAACCATCCCTGTTCATCACGGACGCTGATTCTGATCAAGGTAGGGAATACTGGCTTTGGTTGGCTCGCGAGGCTGAAGTTCTCGGAGTGCACTTGCGAAAGGTCGACTGCATTGTCCGGTCAGAGCGCTCAAATACCGGCAGCCGGAAATTCAATGCGTTGTGGGACATTTATCCGCATGCAGACCGGGTAACCTGCGCAAGCCTGTATGAAGGCTTCGGAAATGCTTTGCTTGAAGCGATTTATTTCAGGCGACCGATCGTTGCCAACCGGTATCCTGTAAATAACGCAGACATCAAGCCGTTGGGATTCGAGTTTATCGAAATCAATGGTTTTGTAAGTCCGGACGCTGTTCAAATTGCCGGGGAGGCCATTTCAGATCCGGCGAGCTTTCTCTCTGTAACCAAAAAAACGACACAATTGGCAGAGAACACTTTTCATTCGAAGTCCTGGAACGAAAACTACGAGAATTATTGACGAATATTTGATGATGGGAAACCCAAAAGAAAGGATGCTGACCCAGCTGCAAATAATCTATGGGGATTTGTTGGGCAGATCGACTTTCGATCGATTAACGGCGATTCTGCAGGATTTTCAAAGCCGAAATCCTGGAGAATCGTATGATCGTTACTCTCCTCGCTTTACCGAACACGATTGTGTTCTGATAACTTATGCCGATCAGGTCCGACAGAAGGGCCAATCGCCATTGGCCACTCTTCATACGTTTGTCCAAAAGTATATAAACCAGGCGGTCAATACCATTCACCTTTTGCCGTTCTACCCTTATTCATCGGATGACGGTTTCTCCGTCATCGATTATGAAATGGTTGATCCGGAAGTGGGGACATGGGCCGACATAGAAATGCTGGGCAGGTCGTACAGATTGATGTTGGACGGTGTGATCAACCACATATCAAGCGAAAGCCATTGGTTCAAGAAATATATCGCCGGTGAAGTGCCTTACGATCGATTTTTCATTGAAGTCGACCCGGTCACAGATACTTCATCCGTTGTCCGGCCGAGGGCGCTGCCGCTGTTAACGGAAGTTCAAACACATAATGGCCCGCGCCATGTCTGGACGACTTTCAGTGACGACCAGATCGACCTGAATTACGCCAATCCCGATGTGATGCTCGAAATCATTCGTGTGCTGCTGCTGTATGTCGAACGCGGCGCTGAGATTATCCGCCTGGATGCCATCGCCTACCTGTGGAAGGAGATTGGCACTACTTGCATCCACCTGCCTCAGACGCATGCCGCTGTCAAGCTGTGGCGTGCGGTGATGGACGAGGTGGCCCCGAATTGCCTGTTGATCACCGAAACAAACGTCCCCCATCAAGAGAACATCAGCTATTTTGGAAACGGAAAAGACGAGGCCCAACTCGTCTACCAGTTCCCCCTGGCACCGCTCGTACTCCATTCATTCTCAACCGGCGATGCGCGCAGGCTGACTAAATGGGCAGACAGCCTCACAACGCCATCGCCTGAAACAGCCTTCTTTAATTTCATCGCCTCTCACGACGGGATCGGCGTGAGGCCGGCAGAAGGGGTCCTGAGTCCAGAGGAAATCGAAGCACTAATCGAACGGACACTGGAGCATCGCGGCGAGGTCTCCTTCCGGAACCAGCCGGACGGTTCGCGCTCGGTTTACGAACTTAACATAACTCTCTACGATTTCCTCAATAACCCGGCAAAACCATCTCCTGGTGAAGATATCCGGCGCTTTATTGCCACACAGGTGATCATGATTTCACTCGCGGGCGTTCCCGGGATATATTTCCAGAGTCTCCTCGGTGCACGCAATTGTTTTGCTTGTGCAATGGAGACAGGGCGTTTCCGTTCATTGAATCGGGAAAAATACGAATTGTTATCCCTGGAGTCTGCCCTGTCGGATCCAGGAAGCCATTTCGGCAAAGTGTTGGCGGAATACGTTCGGCTGTTGGACATCCGGCGGAAGCGGAAGGCTTTTCGTCCGCATGCCGGCCAGGAGATCTTATCACTGCATGACCGTGTATTTGCCTTAAAGCGGGTGGGGGAGGGAGAAGAAATCCTTTGCCTCGTGAACGTATCCGGTGAGCCGGTCAAAGTGCCGGTTAGACTCCCGGAAGGAAGAGGGTTTGACCTGATCGGTCAGGAAGAAATCTCAGGGGATGCTGTTCGTCTGGCCGGTTACCAGGCGCGCTGGTTGGTTCCGGGGGATGGGTAATTCGTACATCGAAACAGCGCTCGATATATCATAAAGAAAGTACACTTGATAACCGGTGTCCAGGGATCAATGGATGCGATCATTCAAGGTTGTTTTGATCTCGTCGTTTGCACGGAAAACGCCTCGCACGCTGATTTTCTCTATGACGGCATGCGCCAGGGCGGGCGTCACTTCGTCCTTAATATGCAGCAGGCCGATGACCGAATAGCTGCGCTTCTCACCTGCTTCAAGCGCCTGTTCGAGGTCTTTTCGACCCAGGATTACCGTTCCCAAAACGAATGAGCGCCGTGTAAGCGTTTGCTGAACGGAAGCGGCATGGCTGTCTAACCGGTTGCGAATGGCCGTGCGGATAAAGTCCGTGCGGTTTGAGTAAAAGCCCTCGTCTACCAACAGATCGATTTTCCCCAGGTCGACGACACTTAAATTGACGGTAATTTTTTCTGTTTCTGACATTGCTGAATCTCCTTATCATCCGTGGGGATGGCTATTGGATGGCAAGAGGATTGTACAGTACTGGCTCCATCCTGTCAACATCCAATAATCATCCATATGGATGGCATTAAGGAGCTTTGAACCGATCAAGAAGAACTTGCATACCTTGCCGCGATGGCCTCTCGGAACTGCGCTTCCTCTTCATATAGCGGTGAGTCGAACAGCGCGGAGACGGCTTCTCCACCCCGTCTGTGCGCGGGCCAATTCTCTTCATTTGCAATGCGCAACGCCAATCTTGCTGCCATAGTCGCAGCTTCACGCAGATCCCGAACGTTAACCTTATCCAGTGTATCGAAGGCCGTATGCCCATATCCCCTTCCAGATAAATCTTTCTTCACCTGCTCCAGCCCTCCGGTCGGGACGCCTGCCATCAGAAATGGGAAATGGTCGGAGTGGGCATTAATCGACTGCCCTACGAGAAAAGGCAGCGCCATTTCTGCAGACCAATTCTTGAACAGTGGTGTTAATTCCGGCCATTCATTCAACACCACCCCCTTATCCACCACAGCGCCAGCAGAATCCATGTTGAAATAGAAACGATAGTCGTCCAGCTCGGCTTCATGCATCTTTACGAACGCTTTCGAACCCAGCAGGCCAATTTCCTCGACTCCCCAAAATACAAACCGCACCCTGCATCTGAACGTTCCTCCGTACAAAGCCAGCAAGCGTGCCGCTTCGAGCACTGCTACCGTGCCGGACGCCGGGTCCTGCGCGCCCTGGGAAATGTCGTGGCCGTCGTAATGGCAACCCAGCATCACGATTTCATCGGACCGCCCCGGCAGGTCACCGTAGATGTTCCAGGAGATCATAGGCTCGAACAAATCGTTTGTGGTCAGGCGTACACGAACCCTGCCGAATTGCCGCACGAGGCGCTGCAGGTAGGCGCCGTCCTCGTGAGACACGCCAATACCGGGAATTAAAGCCGGCTGGTTGTTGTGCCCGATTCCGCCTGTGGGAGGTCCGTAACCCGGATAGTGGTTGACGAAAATAAAACCTGCCGCACCTGCCAGGATGCTGCGCCCCAGCTTTTCATTCCGGTGGATCCACCGGTTAACGCCCGGCATGGATACCACGCTGTTTGTCAGCACGACTCTGCCCTCGATTTCTCCCGCCCGTCCCTCAAAATCCTTTGGGCTGCCGTCTTCCATATCCACAAGTTCGGCTTCAACCACGCGAGGTGGGCAATGGGGCAGACTGATGCATGGGATGCTGCGGGACACGGGGCTGATCACTTCCAGTGCAGATTTACCGCGCCGCCAGCCTAGATACTCCACCGGTTCTGTGGTCACGTTTTTCAGACCGTATTCGACAAGGCTCTGCCTGAGAAACTCTGCCGCCTGCTTCTCCCCTTCCGTCCCGCCAAAACGCGAGCCGAATTCATCCGTCAATTTTCTCAGGTTCTCCCAGGCAGCATTCGATGAGTAACAATCACCAATCATCTTCTGGTCGATTGTTAGGTACGGGTTTAATGCCATATTTCCTCCATCAGTAACACTCCCTGATCCGAGTCC
>JBFGQG010000245.1:0-5893 GCA_041564295.1 Anaerolineales bacterium
GGGATGACGGCAGCCGGGTGCGCTATGGAGAATTGGCGTTGCAGCAGGTGGGTAACGTACGGATTGGCCGTGTAAAACACGTCTGCTCGACTGAAGGAGTCCGCCATTTCACGGCACCAGGCCTGATCGTCGTCCATGTCCAACACCGGTACGAAGACATAGTTGTCGTATCCCTTGAGCACAAGTGAAAGCATCGCTTCCACTTCCTCCTGGTGGAAGGGATTCCGGTAGTCGTATATATTCGGGCTGCCGATCCCGATCAGCACCCGATCATACATCCGGCAAAGGGATTCGAGGGCGGCTTTATGTCCCAGATGGACGGGCTGCCAGCGGCCGAGTATCGCTGCGATGATTCCGTTCCTGATGCAAGCCATGGATCTTAGGATTATAAAACATTCATCGTTCGGTGCAGGGCTTTACTCAGAATACAGCTGCACGTAATTAGATTTATCCCTGTGAAGGTCGCACCTTCTACCGGACTTTGACATTGACCGATTTTCCTTCCGGGCTTAACATGGCCAAATGGAGATTGAAGCACATTCACAGCCAGTTGATGCATCCGAAGACCGGTTTCAATCAGGCCAGATTGCCACGATTGTCAGCGGTCATTTCTTTCACGACACGTTCACAGCCTTCGTTCCGCCGCTCCTGCCGCTGCTGATCGAACGGCTTTCGATCAACCTGACACAGGCCGGGTTTCTCAATGCCCTGCTCCAGGTACCGGCGATCCTGAACCCGTTGATCGGCCATATCGCCGACCGGGTCAGCCTGCGATATTTCGTGATATGTGCGCCTGCAGCAACCGCCACGCTGATCGGAATAATGGGCCTGGCGACGGATTACCTGGCCATGGCGGCGCTGTTCCTGCTGACCGGCGTCAGCGTGGCCGCATTCCACGCACCCGCCCCGGCAATCGTAGCCCGGGTTTCTGGTGGGCGTATCGGGATGGGGATGAGCCTTTTCATGGCATCCGGGGAATTGGGGCGGACGGTAGGCCCGATAATCGCCGTCAGTGCTGTAGCGGCCTGGGGATTGGAAGGCATCTACCGTCTGATTGCGATCGGCTGGGCGTCCTCATTGATCTTGCTGGTGCGTTTTCGCGGGATCAGCGCCAAACCGGAAAAACAAGCGCAAAACAACCTGAGGGCTGACCTGCCCCGCCTGATGCGGTTCTTTGCGCCATTGTTCTTTATTGTTATTTCACGGGCGTTCCTCACTGCCAGCCTGACCACGTATCTACCCGTCTACCTCAGTGGGGAAGGCGCATCCTTAATCCTGGCAGGGATCTCCCTTTCCGTGCTGGAGGGCGCAGGCGTTGTCGGTGCATTGGCGAGCGGGACAATCAGCGATCATATAGGTCGAAAACCAACGCTGCTCATGGCTTTCTCTGCGTCTGCCGTGATGATGTTCGTCTTCCTCTCGGTGGACGGCTGGATGCTGATGCCTGTACTCGTTTTCCTCGGCCTCACCAGCCTTTCCGCCCAACCTGTGATGCTTGCATTGGTGCAGGACCATGTCCCTGAAAACCGCGCCCTGGCGAACGGCGTGTTCCTGATGATGTCATTCCTGGTTCGTTCGTTCGTACTCGTCCTCCTTGGAATGGCCGGGGATGCGTGGGGGCTGCGAACGGCGTTTACGATCAGCGGTGGGATTGCTCTTATCGCAGTGCCGGCGATCCTGGCGCTTCCGAAACGAGCCAGCGAGTCAGCGCGGTAGCGAGTCAGGGAGACTGCGGACAGGACGGCGTCTCGTCCTCTCATTTTGGTATGCTAAAATAATCGTCTGCCCATCTCTTAACTCAACTAATCATTGGTCGATTGTCTCGCCTAACTGCTGCATTGTTGATTCGTTGACTCGATAAATGGAGGTATTTATCTCATGCGTAAGAAACTTTCTGTTTTCATTATCGTGGTTGTACTTGCCTTGCTGATCGTGATCCCGGCTGCTGCGATTACAAGCGGCACGCCGGATAACGGTGAGCATCCGTACGTTGGCTTAATGGTTGCCGATGACGCTGACGGAAATCCGCTCTGGCGCTGTTCAGGCACCTTGATCGCTCCACGCGTGTTTCTGACAGCCGGCCACTGCACAGAATCTCCCGCTGTCGCTGCTACCATCTGGTTCGCAGAGGACATCGACGCCACCCCTAATTTCGGAACAACACGCGGCTATCCATTCAAGGGTGACGTGGACGGCACGACCTTCACACATCCCTCGTACAATCCCAATGCATTTTATCTTTATGACCTTGGTGTGGTCGTTCTAAAGAAGCCGGTCTTCATGTCCGAATACGGTGCACTGCCCGAACCTGGGGTGCTAGATTCGCTCACAGGCAAAGCAAAAGATGAGGCTCTGACCGCAGTTGGATATGGATTGCAGCAGATAAACCCGGTATCCGTAAAAGGTAATCGAGTGCGTTTGCAAGCTGTTCTCGACATCCTCAACACAAAGGGCGTGTTCGGTGTGCCGGACGGCACCTCTGTGGCCGTGTCTGGATCCGGCGTCGGTGGTGACAGCTCCGGCACAGGCGGTACTTGTTTCGGCGACTCCGGCGGCCCACAGTTCCTGGCTGGCACTAATATTGTTGCTGCTGTGACCTCTTTCGGTATCAATGGCAACTGCGCCGGGACAGGCGGTGGTTATCGCGTCGACCAGGCGGATGACCTCGATTGGCTTTACTCGGCCTTTGGCAAATACCTGCCCTAGGATAAATGGTTTTGAATGATAAACCGCCTCCTGCGAATTCGTGCGAGGCGGTTTTCTCTTCTAACCCGGGTTGATTGCAGGCAAAACTCGAACAGGATAGACTGATAAAATCCTGTCCGGCAGCCAGCCTGAAAATCTATTTGAAAGTATTATACTTATGGCCATACCGCCCCTCTTTTTTTAGTCTTTATTCAACCGAATATTCGTAGCATCCATTAAATTTTCCGTCCATTCCTGTTTCACCTGTAAGAGGAAAAACGATGAAACAACAAAAGAAGTCCAACCAGAAAGGCTCTTTATATGCCCGGCTCGCTGCGCTGAACGATATTTTCGAATCCACTGCGGATGGTGAACGCTGTCTCGTTGCCCCCAGCCCCGAACTGCGGGAGCAGATCAAACGGGAATTGGAGAGCTTCCGGACGACGTCGGGTTCGCTGGTCGGGAATTTCCTCCGGGTCCAGCCGCGCGTCCCTATCGGCATGAACGACGGCCTGATCCGCCCGGGGAACGAATTTCCGCTCGGGACCGCGGCGATGACCATCTCGCAGGCTGCAGCAGACCGTGCGCCGCTGCGCGGGACGACCCGCGTGGTCGTAGTGCTGGTCGATTTTGAAGACCAGGTCATGGTGAAAAGCAAGCAGCATTTTGAAGAGCTGTTTTTCTCCACCGGTGTGCTGCCGAACGGCAGCGTCAAGGAATATTTCACCGAAGCGACCAACGGGATGATTGACATCGTCGGTGAAGTGGCAGGGCCGTTCCGGATGCCGAGAAAGCTCTCCGAATATGCGAACGGTCAATCTGGGACCGGGGCGATCGAACCGAATGCTCGAACGATGGCGAAAGATGCCGCGATCGCTGCAGATCCGACTATTAACTTCAGCCAGTACGACAATGACGGCGACTCGTTCGTGGACGCTTTCGTAGTGGTGCACGCAGGCGCCGGGGCCGAACAGACCGGCAGCGGGAACGATATCTGGTCGCACAAATGGGTTTTGGCCGGTGGTGCCTTCAATGCAGACGGAGCGAAAATCTACGCCTATCTGACCGTGCCTGAAGGGGCCAGGATCGGCGTCTGCTGTCACGAATTAGGACATCTCTTATTCGGTTTTCCCGACCTCTACGACACCGACTATTCAAGCGAAGGAGTCGGCAACTGGTGCCTGATGGGCGGCGGCAGCTGGCTCGGCGGCGGAGACGTCCCGGCGCATCCGTCCGCATGGTGCAAGGCCCAGCAGGGCTGGGTAACCATCGTCCAACCGGACAATGGACCGCTGGATATCGAAGATGTAAAGACCGGGAAAAAAGTTTACCGGCTGTGGAAAAACAAGTCGGCGAGCCAGGAATATTACCTGGTGGAGAACCGGCAGAAGTCCTTGTACGACCGGCTCCTCCCCGGAGATGGTCTTCTCGTCTGGCACATTGACGATGCTATCGCGAACAATTCCAATGAGATTCATCCCAAGGTAGCGCTCGTACAGGCCGACGGCCGGAAGGACCTTGAGAACGGCAACAACCGCGGCGATGCAGGTGACCCATACCCCGGCTCCGCCAACAACCGCAACTTCGACTCGACTTCAACGCCGCATTCTAAATCCTATTCAGGCCTGGACACGTGTGTAAAAATCCGTGTATTGGGAAATTCAGGGCCGACGATTTCTGCAGAAGTCCAGGCGGTTTGTGAGGACGGTGGCGGCAGCAACGGCAATGGCGATAATAATAAGGGCTGTTTACCGGCGTTGATGCAGGCATTTTTCGGTCTGTTTAATCGCTGGTAAGCAATCCATATTGGACGGGATAAACACAGTCCCTCCAGATGAGGTCAAATGTCAGTCCCCATAATTGAAAACTGGTCGAAAATAACGGCGGAGATTCGCGGCATTACCGAATCGAAGGAGATTTCAGGGTTTTCCGAGGTTGAACTGAAGGTTGACCGCGTTGAACCTGTGGACGATTTCCCCTCTCTGCTGAACGAAACCGCTGGCACGAACCTGGTCGTACATTTCCCATCTGACCTGGTCGAAAACACCCGGATTTCCCCTGGGAATCAAGTCTCTTGCTGGGTGCGCAAAGCAGGCCTTTCACGCTATTTCGTACACAGGGAACACGTTCGCAAGCTAGATTCAGGTGGAACCACGAACCTCGCCGATTACAGCTGATTGTTCACTGAGAGGCGGGTATTGGAAGGATTCGATCTCGAACACCAGTTTGGAATTCGTTAAATTTCCCTATAATTCTTCGATCTCTGCCAGGACCTGTTCGAAAGTGATCTCTCCTGAACGCGCCAGCGCTTCAATGACATCCTCCGTTGTTAGGTTTTCTTCCAGGATCGTGCGGATCCGGCTAATGTCGGCGTTCATAAAATTCCCGCCCGGCACCATTGCGATGCACTCCAATATCTGAAGGCCGCGTTTCGCCTGGCCGAGGTTGGCCAGGTAATGCGGGTACGGTACAGCACTGACCAGTAAAGCCAGTTCGTAATTCGATTCCCGCGAAGCCTGGAGGCATTGTTTCATCACTTGCTTAATTTTCACAGTATCATCCAGGCCTGCCAATGAGAAGGCCATGTTGGCAAGCGGCAGGACAACGTTGATGGCACCTCCCCGCTCACGGGCAATCCGCACGGCCTCTTCAAAATAGGCCAGCGCTTCATTGTAGTTCCCTTGCTGCAGGTGCGAATCTCCCAGGTTGTTGATGAGGGTCGTCATCATGGGTCGATGTCTGAGCTCACGGGCTATTTTCAAACCTTCTTCATTGATCGCAATCACCTCAGTATATTTTTCATGGTTGCTGAGCATAATGCCCTGTGTGATCATGCACTGGACAAGCAATTCCTGGTCGCCGAATACGCGTGCTGCCGCTAGCGCCTCGGAGGCGAACTGTTTTTCAAGCTCGAAATCGTGTGTTTCTGCATACGTGCCTGCAAACTGGCGCTTTGCCATGATCACCTGACGCTCGTCTCCATTCTTTTCTGCAAGCGCGAGCGCTTCGGCAGTCATTTCGATTGCGTTTTCATATTTCAAATGTGCAGTAGCCTGCCAGGCAAGTTTTAAAAGGGCCTCTACCTGGACATCTTCCCGGCCCGAAGCGCGCGCGTCTTTGAGCGCCGCCTGGAGCATCTCGATCCCATCTTCGACCCGGCCGCTTTGGGTCAGCAAAAGCCCGGTCTCCACGCTGATCTCGGAACGCA
>JBFGQG010000246.1:0-5892 GCA_041564295.1 Anaerolineales bacterium
CCAGGGAGAAGGCGCCAATATGCTGCGGTTGCGCGGCAGGAGCGAAACCTCCCAATCAGAAACCAGGGCGCGGCCAGTCTGCATCGCTTGACCGGTTTCCGGCACCCGCAAGGCCGTTAATACCCCGGATGATTGCAGGACGTAGATTCTGCCATCCATCTCAGAGAGCACTGCGCCTGCCACCGGCTCCTGGAGTTCGTGCGTCCATCGGACTCCTCCGGCAGGGGAGTACAGGCCGAGCAACCGGTTGCCTTCCCGTACAACCAGGGTTTCGAACTCGATCTGGCCCAGCAGCAAGTCTACATCGAGATCCGTCCGGACCCAGGCAACGCCGGGAATCTGCGCCATCCGGTGTGCGTTGATATACGCAGATGGAGGCAGCCAGCCTGCGGTCGTCGGATCTTCCTCCCAATATCCGGGTCCGGGGACGAACGGCATGGTCGTCCGGATTTCGAAATGCAGGTGCGGTGAAGAACGCGGCCGGCCAATGCTGCCCACCTGCTCTCCACGGGTGACACAGGTTCCTGGTGCGAGAGTCACACTCGGAGGGT
Source organism: Anaerolineales bacterium (assembly GCA_041564295.1). Lineage (GTDB taxonomy): Bacteria > Chloroflexota > Anaerolineae > Anaerolineales > JABWBV01 > DATDOR01. Next base: position 552 of record JBFGQG010000246.1, read on the forward strand.
CGAGGTGGCCGTAAAATGACAGCACCGTGGAACCGTCCTCAAAATAATGCCGGATGATCACAACGCCCTGGTCAGGTCCCCATCCCAGGCCATCGGCAAAAGTCACAGTGCCGTGTCCGATCGCGTATACCGGCTCTCCGAAAGATGACCCCCCCCGGAATCCCCAATCTTCACCGGCATGGTATTTTCCGAAGCGGCTGCGGTAAACGCCAAAATCCTGCCCACCCCGCATGCCGTCCGCATTCGGCGGGTTCATCGGGAAATCGAACGTGTCCACGTAGCCGCAATATGCACCGGCTGCAGGAACCGGATCGAAATAAGACTCGGCGATGGGATTTCCGGCAATATCTATCGGGATCGCTGTATGCGTGGGTATTGGTGTTTCTGCTGGTGCTGGAAACGGTGATGGCGTTGATCCTGGCGCTGACCTTGTGGCAGTGACCTGGATGCGGACGATTTGAGTCGAACGTATGACGACCGGTTCTGAACGGCAGGCTACCAGGATGAGGGGCAGCGGGAGAAGGAAAGTTTGCCCTATGTACAGAAAGTACGGGCGCTTCAAAGACAACGCGCTTCGCAATCGCTCAAACATTTACCTATGTTAACGCATGTTCACGCGCCTGGAGACTTACTATAACGGTCATCAGGCAGGCCTGGGGCAGATAACCACGCTTCTTCTTTTTTTCCAAAAACCGTTATTTTCTAATTTTGGCGTCTTTCAAGACCGCTTCTGCAGCGTAGTACCCACACATCCCGTGAACGCCTCCACCGGGTGGGGTCGCAGAAGAGCACAGGTAGAGCGAAGCGCCTGGGACGTTCGCCGGGACGCGGTAAGGATTCCAGCGAACTGCCGGCCGAGTGTACAGCTGGCGCAGGTTTTGCACGCCGCCGTTGATGTCCCCTCCGACGTAATTGGGGTTGTAATTTTGATAATCGACGGCCGTCCGTACGCTTTTCGCCAGGATCGTATCTTTAAAACCAGGCGCAAACGATTCGATGCGGTTTTCGATGCAGCCGGAATAATCAGTTTCGGAATACAGCGGCACGTGGCAGTATGCCCAGGCCGTATGCTTGCCGGCCGGTGCTCTGCTGTGGTCAAACTGGCTTTGCTGGACGAGGAGAACGTACGGTTTCTCAGAAAGGGTCCCTTCCCAGGGAGCCTGCTCCGAAATTTCCATTTCTTGCAGTGTCCCCCCGAGGTGCACAGTCGCCGCGCGGGCATAATCAGGGTGCTTCCACGGGATCGACTCTGAAAGCGCAAAGTCTACCTTGCAGACCCCGGTGCCGTAACGGTAGCGGTTTAAGGCCGCAGCATATGATGGGGCCAATGAATCACCGGCGATTCCAAGGACCGCAGGAATAGAAGTGTCAAAGAGGATGAACCTCGCTTTCGGTAAATCCGCCAGCGATTCCACCCACGCGCCAACCTGGAGCTCGCCCCCCATGGATTGCAGATACGTGACCATCGCATCGGCGATGTGCTGCGAGCCGCCTTTTGCCATCGGCCAGCCGACGGCGTGAGCAAGCACGCCAAGCATCAAGCCGAAACCGGAGGTCGACGCCCAACTCAGCGGCATCATCGAGTGTGCAGCCAGGCCGCCGAATGCTGCACGTACTTCCACGGTCTGGAAAATACGCTTTGCCAGTCCTGCTGCGGGCTGAAGCGCTGATAACCCGAAGCGCGCCATCAATAACGGGTGTTTGGGAGGAAAAGGAAATGGACCAAGAAAATCATCCATGAGGTCCGCCCATCGGCGGACAAGGGGCTGCATCAACCGGCGATAGGTTTTCCCGTCCTTACCGAAACCGGAGAGCGTGCTTTCGAGATCCTGCTGGATGACAACGGGACGATCAGGCGTCAGGGCATGGATGAAGGGCGCGTCCGAATAAGCCCAATCCAGGCCGAAGTCCGAAAGCGGCAGGCTTTTCAGGTATGGAGATGCGAGTGCAAGCGGGTGAATGGCGGAACAAATATCGTGGACGAAACCGGGCAAGGTCACTTCTTCTGACCTTGTGCCGCCGCCTGGCCGTTTTGCACCTTCAATTACCAGTACAGAGAGGCCTGCCTCAGCGAGACGAATGGCTGCAGACAGGCCGTTAGGACCGGAGCCGATGATAAGCGCGTCGATCATAAATCAGTTCTAATTTCCAGCTTCCATGTGCGAGGTTTTTCATACCAGTGATGCCGGATCGATTTCTCCTGAAATTTATTTCGGACTTCGCACCGCCAGATAGGGCTCGAATTTGAATCTGGTACCAGGAACTTTTGCTCACTTTTTACCAAAAATCTTTTTAACCATTGCGACCGGCATGTACAACCCTGAGCGGATACCCGCGTTCTTCCAGATATTGCGCCATTCACGCCACTGGACGCGTGGGTCAACGAGGACATACTGCTGGGTCGTCTGCGGCGATTGAACGCCGAAATGCTCTGCGAGGTTTGTAAGTGTACCGTGCCAGAAGACATCTTCCGCTTTGTGGCCAAATCCGAGACGGAAGGATAGTTCATAGAGCGGGTCGTTCGCCCGGATGAGCATCTGAATCTGGGCAGTGAGCCCGTCGTCTTCCTCGAAGGCACTGAATGTAATCATACCGGCAAACATATGGCCTTCAGGCGTCATAAAGGAGAAAGATGAATCATCCGCATAGACCACCAATATCCCTGTCGAAAGCTTCAACCCCCCTGGGGCGGAGAGATTGATCAAGCCGACCTCACCGGGTTGAATACCAGTGAGCGGGACGTAGAGATTGTTCCCTTCCGGCCAGAAGTTCGGGAAATGCGTTTTCCAACCACTGACCACCTCTTCAGAACTGACCTTCACCCCATCGAACCGGACCCTGTAGGTTTTCTGCCACATCTGGCCGAATCCACGTACGAGGCCTGAAAGCCGGCGGCCTTCTACATTCAGATTGATCGCTTCTGCGGGGACCTCACCCACATGTAGCTTGTCGACTGGCCTGGCCCAACCGGAGCCTGTGTCTTTTGTTTTCAAATTCTGGTCTGCCATTTATTGCTCCAATTTTGAATCGATATGTTTTCGATTCGAGTGAATACCTTTATCGTGCTGCAGCAAGCGCTTGCTCTTCTGTCTCGAAAATGCCGATGGCTTCATCGAGCCTTGTCAATCGAAAAATTTCGACGTAATGCTCGCTTAACCCACAAGCGAGGAGCGCTTGCTTCACACGCTGCGTCCGGATAAGCATCGTGACGAGCAGGCCGATTCCGGAGCTGTTGAGGTATTCAAGCTGCGAAAAATTCAGAATAATGGAATTTGTGGTCCCATTGCTCGCTTCCGTATAAGCATCCATCAGGATTTTTTCTGCAAAGCCGGTTACTTCGCCTTCAATATCTATGATGCTGATATGACCGTTTTTTCGAACATTCGCGGTTAAATTTACTGTCGGCATATTGTTCTCCTTATCACCAGGAAACAGGTCCCTGGGGATTGATCAGATCATTTAAACGAGTTCCATGAAATCTGAAAGACGAGTGATCGTAAAAATCTCGCGATAATGATCGCCTAAACCGGTTGCCCGGATCCTGCATTTCGACATGCGAGCCCTGGCGAGCAATCCGACGATCAATGCGATTCCCGTGCTGTTGATATATTCAACTTTTTGGAAATCGAGCGTGATAACACCATCGGCTTTTTGCTCGGCGTCCGAATATGCTGCATTCATTTCGGTTTCTGCAAGGCCATTGATATCACCTTTAAAATACAGGACAGTCCCTTCACTGGTCGAAGCAACCGTTGCGGAAAAATTGTTCTCTGTCATGAGCGACACCTTCTTTCGTGGTTGTCACGTTTCAATCCTCATCCTTGAGGCGCATCACTAGTTCAACAGTATGGCGGTCCGGCTCTGAGTGAATGTGAAGTTCGTCCACCATATTTTTTATTAAGAACAGGCCCCAACCCCTGGGCGACTGTGTGCCTTCGAGCTTCGCCAGCAGGTCCGGGGATGTCGATTCCGGGATCGTTGCGCCGGCACCTTCGTCCGTGACGAATATGCGCAGGTACTCATTATCCGTACGAACGGTGATTTCAACCGGCTTAGTCGGATCATAGTGGTTGCCGTGCTCCATTGCGTTCATCGTCGATTCCGCGACTGCCGTCTCCAACCGGTTGAGGCGTTTCTCTGAAAAACCTAACCGGCTGACGATATCGACGACCTGCCGAGCAGCGCCGCGTTCATTCCCGGGAGCGCTTGGAATTTTAAATTCAGCAAGCGTGGTGACATGCTTGTGCTGAGAGGTCGATCTTGCCTGGTCTTTCAGCCTTTCGATCACGACAAGGGTAATGTCATCTTCTTGCTCGTGATCGTCTCCCACAAAATTGTCCAGTTCACCCATCAAAAATCCAATCAGGCCCTCACCGCCTTGGTGCTCCGCCATCAGGTTCTGCAGCCGCTTAAAGCTGAACATTTCACGCTTTGTATTATGGGCCTCAACAATCCCATCACTGGACAGCAGCACAGATTGACCCCTATCCAGTATGACTTCTTTCTGCTCGTAACGCATCCCTGGCATCAGTCCGAGCGGCATACCTGTAGCCCGCAATTCGATCACGCCTTCGGATGAACGGAGGTACGGCAGGTTATGGCCTGCATTCGCGTAGCACATCCTTCCCGTCCCTGGGTCGATGACCAGGTACAGACATGTCACAAACATGCGTGCGGGGATATCGGGATGCAGCAGGTCATTAGCCCTGGCCAGTACGTCTCCAGGTTCCATGATCCGTTCAGACGCGGCGCGGAGGATGCTGCGGGATGTCGCCATAACCATCGCGGCCGGGACGCCTTTATCCGTTACATCTGCGACGAGGACACCGAGCCTGTTATCCGGCAGGAAGATGAAATCATAAAAATCGCCGCTGACTTCCCGTGCCGGCTGCCAGAAAGCCTCGAGACGCCAGCCGGGAATTTCCGGCAGTTCCTTCGGCAGGAGTGTTTCCTGGATGAGGCGGGCAACTCGCAGCTCACCTTCGATTCGCTCCCGTTCCTGGGCTTCAGCCAACTGCTGGCGGGCGAGCTGCGCCACCCGCAGCGCTGGGGAAGCCTGTGTGGCGAGGTTGTTCAGCAACCGGAAATCGTCGCTTGAATACTCCTGTTCGCTCATCCTCGGACCCAGGTTCAAGAGGCCGATCAGTTCCCCCTGGCTTACAAGCGGAAGGCTCAGTTTGATCCCCTCCGCCTTTAAAGCTGCCAGAGTCGGCGAATCGAGGTTCAACTTATCGACTTCGATTACCCCGGGAGAACCCGTAACAAATGCCAGCAGCGGGTCGTTCGGTGAAATATTAAGCGGCCTGACCTCACCTTGAGCGGACCGGACAGGCTCCGGTTC
>JBFGQG010000247.1:0-5886 GCA_041564295.1 Anaerolineales bacterium
CCCAACAGCTCGGGAAGCCGCTCCTGACGGAGGGTCCCGCTGGTGTTGGAAAGACAGAACTCGCGAAAGCCATCGCCGGCGCAACGGGTCGCAGGTTGATCCGCCTCCAATGCTATGAAGGCCTGGATGAGACCAAAGCGCTCTATGAGTGGGAGTATTCCAAGCAGTTGCTCTATACCCAACTGTTGCGCGATCAGCTCAGCATCACTCTCGAAGACTCGGCTACCCTTTCAGAGGCGGCTGACCGGTTAGCGTCCGAAGAGGACGTATTTTTTTCCGAGCGTTTCCTTCTCCAACGCCCTCTCCTGCAGGCGATCCTCAGCGACGAACCGGTCGTACTTCTCATTGATGAAATTGACCGGGCAGACGCAGAATTCGAGGCTTTCTTGCTGGAGATTCTGAGTGACTTCCAGGTCAGCGTGCCTGAAATTGGGACGCTCAGCGCTGTCCACAAGCCACTCGTCGTTCTAACTTCAAACAACACGCGTGAACTCAGCGAAGCGCTCAAGCGCCGTTGTCTGTACCTGTTTATCGATTATCCGACGATGCAGGAGGAACTTGCCGTGGTGCGTTTAAAGGTGCCGCAGTTGTCGCCGATGCTCGCACAACAAGCTGTCGACCTTGTACAGCGGTTCCGCCGCATGGAACTCCGTAAGTCACCGAGTATCAGCGAAACCCTTGATTGGGCACAGGCCCTCGTCGCCTTAAACGCCTCGGCGCTTGACGATGAGACCCTAGAAAATACACTGACAGTGCTGCTAAAGCACGAATCCGACATTCGGAAAGCGAAGCGGCGCATGGAGCCCGGCAGGAATCGCCCCGACTCAGCGGACGACGATATACGTTATATCGGTCCACCGCGCGGACGATAGGAAGATCAGCATGGAAGATCGGATTGTTCAATTCATTAGGGCACTCAGGGCGAAAGGCGTGCGCGTCAGCCTGGCGGAAACGACAGATGCCTTCTTTGCCGTTGAACAGCTGGGCATTCAGGATAGGGAGAATTTCCGACTCTCCCTGCGTGCGACGCTGGTGAAGAACGCTACCGACCTTCCCATCTTCGACGAACTTTTCCCGCTATTCTTCAGCCACGGCGGTTCACCTCCGATGATGAGCCTGCCGGATGATTTGACCGAAGAAGAAGCCGATATGCTCGCTGAAGCGCTGCGCCAGTTCAACCACCGGATGCGCGAGATGCTCGAAAAGCTTCTTAATGGACGCGAGTTGACAAAGGAAGAACTCGAACAGCTCAGCAGGATGGTCGGCCTGGACTTTGCGGACGACCTGCGCTACCAGAAATGGATGGAGCAGCGCATGGAACAGGCGCTGAAATTTCCACAGGTGCGAGAAGCATTGGAAGAAATGCTCGCCATCATGCAGGAAATGGGCATGAACCAGGAACGCATGGACCAGATGCGTGAGGTCATGCAGAACAACATGAAGGCCTTGCAGGAACAATTGCGGAGGTTTGCCGGGCAGCGAATTGCGGAAAACATTAGCGAGAATGCCGATGACGACTCCGCTGACTCGCTATTTGACCGCCCGTTCTCGAGCCTGTCCGACTCAGACATGGATAAATTGCGAAAAGAGGTCGGGCGGCTGGCAGCGATCCTGCGTACGCGGGTGGCATTGCGGCAAAAACGAGCCAGCACAGGGCAGTTGGACGCAAAGGCGACACTGCGCGCAAACCTGAAACATGATGGCGTCCCCTTCGATGTCCGTCACCGGAACCGCAAGCGCAAACCAAAACTCGTCGTCATCTGCGATATCAGCACTTCGATGCGGCATATGTCTGAGTTAATGCTGAGTCTTCTCTACTCAATGCAAGACCAGATCTCCAGGACCCATGCCTTTGCCTTTATCGACCACCTGGAATATATTTCCCCGGATTTTTCCCGGCTCGCAGCAAAAGAGGCGGTGAAACAGGTCCTCGTCCGCATGCCGCCCGGATATTACTCCACCGACCTGGGCGCCAGTCTCCAGAATTTCACCGAAAGCTTCATGGACACCCTCGATCACCGCACCACATTAATATTGGTCGGTGACGGTAGAAACAATTACAATAATCCTCGCCTGGACCTCTTCAATCAAATCGCGCGCCGCGCAAACCGGACGATTTGGCTGATTCCCGAACCACCATATTTATGGGGGACAGGGGACAGCGATATGTTGGATTATTATCCGGTCTGCGATGATGTGATGCAGGTGAGTTCTTTATCGGATTTAAGCGCAGCGATTGACGGTCTGCTCAGTCATTAGCCGCGTTCATGCGTACGTCTCATGGATATTGAAACCCTGGTTGATTCACTCCCAAAGAATTACACCGATGTCGATCGGGAATTAATCATGCGCGCTTACCACACTGCAAGTGAGGCGCATGCGAAACAGAAGCGCGCATCAGGCGATCCTTACATTACGCACTGCATCGCCGTTGCAGAAATCCTCGTTGCCCTGCGTGTGCCGCCTGCCGTTATAGCGGCCGGACTCCTCCACGATACAGTAGAAGATACATATATCACCTCAGATGATCTGCGCAGGGATTTCGGAGAAGAAATTCAGCGTCTGGTGGATGGCGTGACGAAGCTGACAGAGCTCCCACGCGTCTCACGAGGTGACCAGCAGCTTTCTGAAATCGAAAAAGAGGAGGAAATAAAGGTGATCGCCGCGCGCCGCGGCATCCCTGATCCTACCGAGGATGAACGTGGAAGGGTCAGGAGCCGGAATTTTGACGCGGTCAACGAGACTCTAAGAAAAACATTCCTGGCCATTGATGACGACCCGCGCGTACCCCTTATTAAGCTCGCCGACCGTTTGCACAATATGCGGACCCTGCATTATATGCCAGAAGAAAAGCGTCGCCGAATCGCCCAGCAGACGCTCGATATTTTCGCGCCGCTCGCAAGCATTTTAGGTATCTGGGCAATCAAATGGGAACTGGAAGACCTGTCCTTTCGCTACGTCAATTCCGAGAAATATAAGGAAATTGCCACCAAGCTCGAAGCCAAGCGTTCTGAACGCGAAATCCAGTTGCAAAAGATTAAGGATAAGCTTGTTGCAAAGCTTGGGGAAGCCGGCATCCAGTCGGATATCAGCGGGCGCCCGAAGCATATTTATTCCATTTTTAAGAAGATGGACAAAAAGCAGCTTGCATTTGAAGACGTACACGACATTCGCGGGGTGCGGATTATCGTGCCGGATAAAATGGCCTGCTATTTAGCACTCGGAATCATCCATTCAGAATGGCGTCCTGTCCCCGGTCAATTCGATGACTACATCGCAAACCCCAAGGACAATAATTACCAGAGCATCCACACCGCCGTGTATTACGATGACGGCATCAAGCTTGAAGTGCAGATCCGCACGGCAGAGATGCACGAAGAAGCTGAATTTGGCATCGCAGCACATTGGCGCTACAAAGACGGCAGTCCTCATGACGAATCGTTCCAGATGCGTGTGAAATGGCTTCGGCGCATCATGGAATGGCGGACGGATGTGGACGACGCAGGCGAGTTCGTTGAAGTGATGAAATCGGAGGTCTTCCAGGACCGGGTCTATGTTTTTACTCCCCAGGGAGATGTTATCGACCTTCCGGAAGGCTCCACGCCGATCGATTTTGCTTATTACATCCATACCGACGTCGGTCACCGTTGTCGGGGGGCGAAAGTCAATGGTAAACAGGTGGCTTTAGACTACCAGTTGAAAACCGGGGATCAGGTCCAGATCCTGACTGCCAATCGTGGTGGTCCCAGCCGTGACTGGTTGAATGCCAACCTGAACATGGTTAAATCGGCGCGAGCACGGGCGAAGATCAAGCACTGGTTCAAGCACCAGAAAAGGGAAGAAAACATACTATCGGGCAAAGCGATCCTCGAAAAAGAACTGCGCCGCCTGGGCACCTCCTTGAGAGACCTTGAGGATCTTGCGACCGAATTTAACCTGAACAGTATAGAAGAGCTATATGCAGCCGTCGGAAGCGGCGATATTCCGGTTGCCCGAGTGATCAACCAGGTCAGGATTGAGGAAGATCCGGAGTTTGAATTCCCTACGCGGGTGCTTTCGCCTTCAGAAAGCACGGACGATGTGGAAGTCCTTGGTTTGCGCGGGCTGCTGGTCAACATGGGGCGCTGCTGCAAGCCCCTGCCGGGCGATGAAATAGTCGGGTATATCACGCGGGGACGCGGTGCGACAATCCACCGGTCGGACTGCCCGAATATCCTCAACGTGCGCGACGTGGAACGTCTCGTCCGGGTGACCTGGGGCGTGAAACAATCGACCTATCCGGTATCCATCCGGATCGATGCCTTCGATCGTTCCGGGCTTGCAGAAGACGTGTTTTCTGTCATTGCGCGCGAGAAAATTAACATTGCAGACGTCGATATCAAAACCAATCAGGGGGATGCCTGTTTCTTCATGGTCCTCGAAGTCAAAGACATGCCGCAGCTCAGCCGTGTACTGGACAGGATCATTCGTCTGCCGAACGTGCACGACGCCCGGCGAATTAGCCCCGGGTAAATGGTATAATCCCGCCTTCTTTAGCATATGTTGTCCGTTCACGACGCCCGCACCCAGCTCCTGGCGGCGCTGCCCCAGCTTACCGCCGAACAGGTCCATCTGCAGAATGCCGTTGGACGAGTGCTCGCGCGCCCCCTGACGGCCGGATTTTCTTTACCACCATTCGATAACTCAAGCATGGACGGCTTCGCCGTCAGAGCTGCGGATATTAGCTCCGCCGGGTCTGATACACCGGTGATGCTTACAGTGGTGGATGATATTCCGGCCGGCGCGGTTTCAAACGCGGTGGTCAAAGAAGGCCAGGCCGCACGGATCATGACCGGGGCACCGTTGCCGGAAGGGGCGGATGCAGTCGTACCGGTTGAGCACACCGATTTCAACGACCGCTCCGCTGGTTCGGCGCCGCCAGCAACCGTAAATATCCGGGCGTCGGTCACATTTGGCGGGTACATCCGCCGGAGAGGTGAAGACGTCGCGCACGGTGATGAACTGCTCCCTGCAGGGCACAGGCTGCGCCCACAGGACGTCGGTATGGCTGCAATGACGGGCCTTGCTGTGCTGGAGGTCGTGAGTCAGCCGCGCATCGCCGTCCTGTCGACCGGCGATGAATTGCTTTTCCCCGGTGAAGCGCCTGAGCCGGGGAAAATTTACGAGAGCAATAGTCTGACGATTTCAGCATTGGTTGAGTCGATGGGGGCAGAGGCAATCCGCCTGGGGATCGCGCGTGACCGGGAAAGTGATGTGCGTGCGAAGCTGGATGGGGCTGTAGCGGATAATGTGGACTTGATCATCTCGACCGCCGGCGTCAGCGTCGGTGCTTATGACTATGTAAAAGATGTGGTTGAATCTGCTGGTACCCTGGGTTTCTGGCGCGTAAATATGCGCCCCGGTAAACCGCTTGCCTTCGGTGAATATAGAGACGTGCCGTTTGTCGGTTTGCCTGGAAACCCGGTATCCTCTTTCGTCGGGTTCGAAGTCTTTTTACGCCCGGCCATTGCGAAGATGTCCGGGTGGACGGCCTGGACTCGTGAGGTTCACACCGGGCGCCTGGGTGAACCGGTCGAATCAGATGGGCGGGAGAGCTACCTGCGAGCCGTCGTCCGGAAAGACGGTAACGATTGGATCGCTGACCTGACGGGACACCAGGGCTCCGGAAACCAGTTTTCTCTGGTGCGGGCCAATGCATTGATTATTATTCCTGCCGGCGTGCGTTTTATGGCAGCCGGTTCAGAGGTTAAAATCTGGAATCTTTCCTGAATTGGAGAAAGAACAATATGAAACGACAAAAGGATAAGTTCAGCCAGTTTCTTGTCATAGGCATTGTGAGTGTTGTGTCACTGGTGATCGTCGCCGTGCTTGTATACAGCAACCGCC
>JBFGQG010000248.1:0-5883 GCA_041564295.1 Anaerolineales bacterium
CTCTGCAGGTCCAAATCAGGCAGGCCTGGCCCAAACATACCAATCGTGACGCTGTATTCTTCCAGTCCATCCAGTTGCGGGATATTGATGCCGGCATGGAATTCTTCACCGGCAGTCCCATCAACGGCGTAAATATGCATGTAGGAGCCCGACTCAAAATCCCGGTAATATGCAAAGGAAGTCGTCGGATCAGGGATCCGGGTGATTCCGGCGGCGTTCGCATCTTCGGGCCGGTGAGCGTAAGCCGGCCGGACCGCGGTAAGAGCGATCAGTAGAACGGCAATTAAGATGAATTTGTTCGGAAAACGCATGGGAACACCTCTCAAGTATATTTTGTATAGTAATTGTATCGTTATTGTACATACTTGTCAAGCGATAGGTGCCCTTCTCAGTCGAAAAAGGGACGGCTTTTCCGCCGTCCACGCTGACACTTATAGTGAGTTCAATTGGGAAACTGGCGGCTTGTTTTCGAACTGGTTGAGATATTGCTCCCTTGAATCACCGTCCGCCGGGAAATAGCTTTCGATTCGCATTTCCTGGACTGTGACGCTGTCGGCCAGATTGAATGACGTTGTGGTGGAGAACAGATCCAGCCGGAGCGCGTCTTTAACAAGCGCAAATGAGAAAATTGGCGATGCAGCTGATGACGTACCGGTGTAATTTTCGGGGTCCAAAACCTGATCAGATAATTCTTTATAGAGCGCCCAGAGTTCATCCTGGTGGTGTGTGACCGCCTCATCGTAGAGACGCATCAACAGCCGCTGCTCGAACCGCCCCGGATTTTCGATGAACGGGTGCAGCCCACCGGATGCAAACGCCAGGCGTAGCAGATTCGGATATTCCTCCAGGGCCTGTCTGCCTGCGAAGGCGAAGATCATTTTTTGGAACCCGTGATTGCTCCAGAGGATGTCATAATGCACATTCAGGACAACTGCAGGAAAAGGCTCGTGCTGGTTAAGGACCTGGGAGACAGCGTCCCAAACTGGTGCTAATTCGACCGCCTCAAAGGGCGGTTCGGGAAAATAAGCGCTGTAACCGGCCGCTTCAAACAGACGGTTTTGCTGCCTGTAGCTAAGGTTGAGGGCACGGCCCAGCTTAAGCAGGCTGGCTCTGCCGGGTTGGGCGCGCCCGGTTTCAATAAAGCTTAAATGACGCGGCGATATTTGCGCAGCCTGCGCGAGGTTCGCCTGGCTGAGCTTGCGAACCTTTCTCCACTGACGAATCCATTCACCTGCGCCTGCGTTATCGAGATCATTTACCGGCATAACGTAATTATATCCATTACCTTGCAGGTAAACATAACAATTACGTTTCCGCACTTGTGCAGCGGACACATCCTCCTTTTGTATCGTCGCGGGCATTGGATTGCGGCTGTATAATGCGAGTCAGCGACCCGCAACTTCGGATCAGCGAGTCTTCAAGGAATCGCAATTCTGCCAGCGATATGTCGAAATTATCGTTCTCAATACCCAACCACAAACGTATTGCGCTCGGATCTGCAGTCTTTCGCCAATTCGGATTACACATTACAAGAATCTCAGTGGGCAGGAAGGCAGTGGCTGCGGTTATCCTGCTCGTATTCCTCGGCGGCTGCCTGCAGGGCCCGGGGGAAACACCACAGGGAATCGACTTCCCCCCCACGGAGACGCCTCAACCTTCTCCGACCGATACCCTGTCTCCAACAGAAACACCGGTCCCCCCTTCTGCAACCATTGAGCCCAGCGCAACACCTTCCAATACCGCCACCGCGTCGGCAACTCCAACGGAGACCAGCACGCCGACCGAATCCCCCACCCCGACCGCAGCACAGCACGTAGTCTCGGCGAAAAGCCAGGCGTTCTGCAGGTACGGACCGAGCAAGGCCTTTCTCCCGAATGTGGATATCTTTCATGGCGACAGAATGGTCGTTGACGGCCGCTACGAATACGGCGGATGGCTTTGGGTCAAACCGGATAAAGTCGACCGCCACTGCTGGATTGCCGCTTCCCTGGTCGAACCGGCCGTCGATCTGAGCAAAGTATTCGTAGTGCACTACCTTGTGATCATGCCGTACACAAAAGACATCGCATCGCCGGAAAACGTCAATGCGACCCGCGAAGGAGATAAGGTCAGGATCACCTGGTCGCCGACCGTCGTCAAAAGCGAGGCTTTTCGGGGCTACCTCATCGATGCATTCGTCTGCCAGGATGGCGCGTACATCAAGTTCATCACATACACTGATAAGACCTCAATCTCGATCTCCGACCAGAAAAACACATGCGGCGCACCTTCCTGGGCCATCCTTTACGGGGGCACGAAATGGGGGTATACCGATCCGGTAGAAATTAAATGGCCTTGAGTTAGTGCAGGGTGCAGGAAAATTGTAATCAGGACGATTCTCTTGTACACGGCGCCTGGATCCTGGTACTTTCTTTTATAATCCCTGAAACTGAAAATGCGGAGGTCTTTCATGCTGACACTTGACACGATCCTGGCGCGCCAGGAAAAGCTCGAACAGGCTATTCAACAGGCGGGGCTGGATGCACTGGCGCTCAATCCGGGCCCTTCTCTGACTTATCTCACGGGCCTGCACTTCCACTTGATGGAACGACCTTTCTTGTTGATCTTCGCTCCAGGCAAGACACCCTGCCTCGTCCTCCCGGAATTGGAAGCGCCCAAGATCGCAGGTCTGCCTTTCAAACTCGCGGCCTTTTCCTACAACGAAAATCCGCTGGAATGGACGAAGGCTTTCGCCGGCGCCGCACACGCGGCCGGCATTAATGGAAAACGCGTCGGGGTGGAGACACGCCAGATGAGGCTGCTTGAAATCGGTTTCCTTGAAGAAGTCGCCGCCAACACTAAATTCGTCCCTGCAGAGGATGTCGTTGCCGCGCTGCGCATGTACAAAGACCCGGTTGAGGTGGATGCGATGCGGCGCGCCGCACAGGTTGCCCAGAAAGCGCTGCTAGCCACCCTGCCGCTCGTCCGGATCGGTATGGACGAGCAGGAGTTGGCCGGGGAACTTGTCGTCCAACTTCTTCGCAGCGGCTCCAATCCGAAGATGCCGTTTGCCCCGATCATTGCAGGTGGACCCAACAGTGCCAACCCACATGCCACACCGACGAGGCGCAAACTGGTGCATGGCGACCTCCTGCTCTTTGATTGGGGCGCCGCGGTCGATGATTATTTCTCGGATATCACCAGGACCTTTGCGCTTGGCGAGATTGACCCGGAGCTTTCCAAAATTGCAGAGATCGTGAAGTTGGCAAACTCGGCTGCACGTGAAATTGCCAGACCGGGCGTGCCCTTGCGCGCTGTGGATGCGGCCGCTAGAGATGTGATCACCCAGGCCGGCTATGGCCAATTCTTCACACACCGCACAGGCCATGGTCTTGGCATGGAAGGCCATGAAGAACCATATGTTCGCAGCGATAACGACCAGCTCCTGGAAGCCGGAATGACCTTCACCATCGAACCCGGTATTTATCTGCCGGGCCGCGGCGGTGTCAGAATCGAAGACGATGTACTCGTTACCTCAGATGGATTGGAAAGTTTTACTGACCTGAGCAGAGATTTGATAAGAATTGGATAGGGAGAAATATATAAAAAGACCGCTCCGGATGGAGCGGTCTTTTTATTCCAGTATTTATTCTTCTTGCTCTTCGCGTTCGCGCGCGGCAATCAGCTCCTGTGCCAGGTGAGCTGGAACGTTCTCGTAGTGCGATTCTTCCATTGAGAATATCCCGCGCCCACCGGTCATAGAACGAAGGTCGGTCGTGTACCGCAGCATTTCTGCAAGCGGAACCTGCGCCGTGACGATCGAACGGCCTTTTTCGGTGTCCATCCCCTGCACACGCGCACGGCGTGTATTCAGATCGCCAAGAATGTCACCCATATTTGCTTCTGGGACGATGACGCGAACATTCATAATTGGTTCGAGCATCACCGGTCCGGCGCTGCGCACGGCCTGGCGGAAGCATTCACGCGCCGCGATTTCGAAAGCCACCGGCTTCGAGTCGACAGGGTGCTCCTTGCCATCCGTCACCGCTACCTTAATCTTGATGACCGGGTAACCCGCGATAACGCCATCATTCATGACAGACTTGACGCCTTTTTCTATCGCCGGCTGGTAATTCTGAGAAACAGCGCCTCCGAACACTTCCCAGGCAAATTCGTAGTTGTCGTTCTCCGAAGGTTCAACCCGCAGCTCGACTTCACCGAACTGGCCTGCACCACCGGTCTGCTTCTTGTGCCGGTAGCGCGCATTTCCGGACCGAGTAATCGTTTCCTGGTATGGTACACGCGGTTCGGCGGTGTTGAGACCGACCTGGAACTTCGTTTCAGCTTTCCGCAGCGCGACGTCCAGGTGCTGATCGCCCATTCCCTGCAGGATCGCCTGCTTGGTCGTTAGGTCGTTGTACCAGGAAAGGGTCATATCCTCTTCGCAGAGGCGTGTGAGGGTGGAGCCCATCTTGGCCTGGTCGGCTTGAGTCCGCGGGCTGACGGCCAGCCGGTACAGCGCATTCGGATAATCCGGATTCGGTAATTCGAGCGGATGACCTTTATCACCGAGGGTATCGCCTGTAACCGTCTGGTTCAACTTTGGAACAGTCCCGATATCGCCTGCATGCAGGTTTTTGACGGCGATCTGTTCCTTGCCGCGCATGGCGTACAGGTTCCCCAGACGTTCTTCCTCACCCTTGTTATGGTTCCATATGCGCGTGTCCCCATTCAAAACGCCCGAAACGACTTTAAAGTATGTGATTTTGCCGACGAACGGGTCTGCCGTAGTCTTCCAGACATAGGCAGCAAGCGGGCCGCTGTCAGAGGCGGTGAGTTCCTCATCTCCCTTGGCGCCTTTGACTACGACGGCAGGTCGGTCCGCCGGTGACGGCATGAGGCCGATAATCGTATTAAGCAGTGGGGCGACGCCGATTTCTTCTGTTGCAGCTGAGACGAGTACCGGGGCAACTTCGCCGGAGTGTACGGCGCTCTTAAGGCCGTTCATGATCTCTTCTGCCGACAGTTCTTCACCGTCAAGGTACTTCATCAACAGCTCATCGTCCCCTTCTGCGGCTGCTTCAACCAGCACCAATCGCCCTTCTTCTGCAGCGTCTGCATATTCGGCCGGAATGCTCTCTGCTTTTTCGCCTGTACCTGCATACGCTTTCATACTGAGAAGGTCAATCACACCGGTGAAGCCTTCTTTTTCACCCCAGGGCAGTTGAATCGGAACCAACCGTGAATCGGTTAATTCCTGGACGGAGTCCAGCGCTTTCTGGAAGTTTGCATTATCGCGGTTCATCTTATTGATCAGGATGAACTGGGGGACTTTTGCTTTAACTGCCTCGCTCAATGCCATTTCCGTACCGACTTCAGCTCCGGCAACCGCATCGATCACGATCACTGCGCCTTCCGCCACATTCATCGCTGAAATCATCTCGCCGATGAAATCGGTGAAGCCGGGTGTATCGAGGATATTAACTTTGTGATTCTTGTATTCAACCGGGAGAACCGAGGTGGAAAGCGAGATTCCCTTCCGAATCTCTTCTTCTTCAAAGTCGCTGACTGTTGATCCGTCTTCAATTTTGCCGAGGCGGTTGATCGCACCTGTAAAATGCAACAAGGCCTCTGCCAGCATTGTTTTACCGGCTCCGCTGTGAGAAGCAAAAACAATGTTTCGGATATTCGTCGTCGTATATTCTTTCATGCCAAAGACACCTTCCTGAGATACGAGTAATATGCTACTCTAGCTGCTAGAGCGCTTAGCTTTAATGTTCGTGCAAACAGCTTAGAACTATCTACAAGCCTGCGCAATTATAACCGCTTAAACTCCCGGCAGGAGAACAAACTCCAGTGACCTGGCTACGAAAGCTCTTCTTTAACATCTATTACCTCGGTAAC
>JBFGQG010000249.1:0-5880 GCA_041564295.1 Anaerolineales bacterium
ACCGGCTCGATCGTCGGCGTTTCAATGCCGGCGTTCTGGTTGGGTCTCCTTCTGCAGATCCTCTTTTTTCGCAACCTGGACTGGCTCCCCCTGGCAGGCCGGGTGGATTCCGACATGCGGTTTATCAGCCCGATTGAAACCATAACGAATTTCTACCTGATCGATACACTCCTCACGCGCAACTGGTTTGCGTTCAAGGACGCTTTGCGGCACCTCGTGCTGCCGGCGCTTACCCTCGCAGCTTATCCGATCGGCCTGATCGCCCGGATGACACGGGCGGCGATGCTGGAAGTGCTGAACCAGGATTACATCCGCATGGCCAGGGCATACGGCCTGTCGGAAGCCCTGATTACCTACGTGTATGCGCTCAAGAACGCGATCAGCCCGACCCTGACCGTAATCGGTCTAACCGTTGCCTATACACTGACCGGCGCATTTTTTGTCGAGGTGATCTTCAACTGGCCGGGCCTGGGGCTCTTTACGGTCCGTTCGCTCCTGAATATCGATTACCCGGCAATTATGGGCATCACCCTCTTTGGAGCTACCGGATATATCATGATCAACATGGTCGTTGATCTTCTGCAGGCCTGGATCGACCCAAGGATCAGCCTGAGCTAGGACAAAATGGCTGCAGAATCCTCAACTCTCCCCGACCGTGAAATGGACAGTCTACCCAGGCAGGGAGTCTGGTCGCAGATTGCGCGGATCCTGGCCCGCGATCCTCTCTCCATTTTCAGTGTGTCCGTCATCGTTTTATTTTTATTAATAGCCTTATTTGCACCGCAGCTGGCGCCTTTTCCGGAACAGGGCGAAGGCCGTACCAATGTGGAGACGACAATGCTGGAGCCTTCTGCAGTGCACTGGTTCGGAACCGACCGGCTGGGGCGGGATGTGCTCAGCCGGGTAATCTACGGTTCTCGACCAGCATTGATCGTGCCGATGGGCGTGGTGCTTTTTGCCGTTCTAATCGGCGCGCCGCTGGGCGCGATAGCCGGTTATAAGGGCGGCTGGCTGGACGAAACGATCATGCGCGTTACCGATTTATTCCTGGCTTTTCCTTTCTTGCTCCTGGCAATGGCCATCACGGCTGCGATCGGCCGCGGCCTGGAAAATGCCGCCATCGCCCTGGTGATTTCCTGGTGGCCCTGGTATACGCGGCTGGTGCGCGGGGTCACCATCAGCCTGAAACAGCGCTATTTCGTAGAGGCTGCGCGTGCGATCGGCGTTCGTGATAGCGTGATCATCCTGCGCCACATCCTCCCGAATACGCTCTCCCCGATCCTCGTCCAGGCAACGATCGACCTGGGGACCGTAATCCTGGCGATGGGCGGGCTGGCCTTTATCGGGCTGGGGACGCAGCCGCCGGCGGCGGACTGGGGTCTCATGATCAGTGAGGGCCGTTCATTCGTGCTGGATCAATGGTGGCTCTCGACATTCCCGGGCCTGGCCATCTTCCTGGTGGTTCTCGCCTTCAACCTTCTGGGTGATGCGCTGCGCGACATTTTTGACCCAAAGCAATACCAGTCATGACAGATCCACTTCTGAAGATCGAGAATCTTCACATTGCCTTCAAGACTCACAGCGGCATGCTGCTGGCGTTAACCGGAATTGAACTGGACGTGCGCCAGGGAGAGATTTTCGGTATCGTCGGAGAAACCGGGTGCGGGAAAACGGTGACCGGCCTCTCGATTCTGCGCCTGCTCCCTGAGTCAGCCAGGATCCTGTCCGGGCGAATACTTTTCGAGAACGAAGACCTGCTCCAGCTCGATGCCGGCCGGATGCGCCGCTTTCGGGGAGGGCAGGCCGCGATGATCTTCCAGGACCCCAGCGCGTCCTTGAACCCGGTTTTTACCGTTGGGAGCCAGTTCCTGCAGATCACACGCCTGCACCTTGGACTGTCGCAAAGGGAAGCCCGTGCCCATGCAGTGGAAATGCTCACAGCAGTAGGCCTGCCGGACATAGAGCGCGTCCTGCGCTCGTACCCGCACCAGCTTTCCGGCGGGATGCAGCAGCGGGTCATGATCGCCCTGGCCCTCGCCTGCAAACCGAAACTGCTGATAGCTGATGAGCCTACGACAGCCCTCGACGTCACCATTCAGGCCCAGATCCTTGCATTAATTCGAGATTTACGCCAGAAGTTCGATATTTCCGTCGTCCTGATCACGCACAATCTCGGCGTGGTGGCCAAGACCTGTGACCGGTTGGCAGTTTTGTACGCTGGGCGTGTGGTTGAAACCGGAACGACGCGCACCATATTTGAAAACCCGCGGCATCCCTATACCATCGGGCTGATGGATGCGATCCCCCGGCCGGACAGGCGCGGGGAAAAGATGGCTTCCATTCCCGGCAGCGTGCCGGCTAACCCGGGAGATGTCGAAGGCTGTGCTTTTGCTGCGCGCTGCGCCTTCGCTTTCGACCGGTGCTTTATAGAAGAACCGGAACATTACCAGGCCGGGTCTGACCATTTCAGCGCCTGCTTTTTGGAAGTCACCGGGCCAGAAATCCGGGACGAGGCGGTTAGATCCTGATGGCAACAGAAAAACACCTGATCGAAGTCCGTAATCTGAAGAAACACTTCCGCCTTCCCGGGGGTTGGCTATCCGGGGGTGTTCGCTACGTCTATGCTGTTGACGGGATCAACCTGGAGATCGCAGAAGGGGAAATCTTCGGACTGGTCGGCGAATCGGGCTGCGGAAAGACGACACTCGGCCGGATGATCCTGCGTCTGATCGAGCCGACTGAAGGCAATGTCTACTTTCGAGGCGAAGACCTGACCGGTTTGAGCGGCGGAAATTTGCGCAGCGTACGGCGGGATATGCAGCTCGTATTCCAGAACCCGCTCTCATCATTGAGCCCGCGGTTTAAGGTGCTGGATATTGTTGCAGAGCCGATCCGGACGCATGGTGCGCTTTCATCCGGCGAGATGCAGGCGAGGGTGCTTGAGCTGCTGGAGCAGGTCGGCCTGGGTGCGCAGCATCTTAACAGATACCCCCATGAACTATCCGGGGGGCAGTGCCAGCGTGTGGCGATCGCCCGCGCACTGGCGCTGAACCCTAAGCTGATCGTACTGGATGAGCCGACGTCGGCCCTGGACGTCTCCGTACAGGCACAGATTATCAACCTGCTCGAGGAGCTCAAGGCGCTAAAAGGCCTGACGTACGTTTTCATCTCGCATGACCTGAACGTCGTGCAGCATATCAGCGACCGGATCGGCGTGATGTATCTTGGAAAACTTGTGGAAGTTGAGAGCAGTGAGCTCATCTTCCGTGATCCTCTTCATCCATATACGAAGGCCCTGCTGGGCGCGATTCCGCTCCCGGAGGTAAACGAGGCGCATGAATGGGTGGTTTTGGAAGGGACGGTGCCGAGTCCCGCTGATCCGCCGCCGGGTTGCCGGTTCCACACGCGCTGCCCGATTGCAGAGGAGATTTGCCGGCAGGTCGAGCCGCCCCTGGAAGAAGTCTTCCCTGGGCGGCGCGTCGCCTGCCACCTGGTTGAGAAAGCTTCACTGCCCGGCAACGCCCAGTGCGGTCATTAAAAACGATCATCAAGCTCGTTACGGAGAAAGTTATGTCAAGGTTATTTGGAATTGCCGGAGTGCAGATGTCTGTCGTTCCGTGGGATGCAGAGGCGACGGTCGCAAAAATGCGCGACACTGTCACCCAGGTCAGCTGGAATTTTCCCTGGGTCAACATGCTGGTGTTTCACGAACTGGCCGTGTCGGGGTTGGTGCAGTTCGTTCCTACGGATTCGCCGAATACCTGGCGGGAAAATGCCCAGCCGGTTCCGGGCCCGCTGACGGACGCGCTGTGTGACGTCGCCCGGAAGACGAAGAAATGGCTGGTGCCCGGCTCCATGTATGAGCTTGACGGGGAGGACATCTACAACACGGCCATTGTCATCTCGCCGGAGGGGGAGATCCATGCGAAATACCGCAAAATGTATCCTTGGCTGCCTTACGAAGCCGGCACAACAGCCGGCACCGAGTACTGCGTGTTTGATGTGCCGGACGCCGGCCGCTTTGGACTCTGCATTTGCTACGATATGTGGTTTCCCGAAGTGGCAAGAACGCTGGCCTGGATGGGCGCGGAGGTGATCCTGCAGCCAACGATGACTCCGACCTCAGACCGTGAACTGGAGCTCATCCTTGCGCAGGCCAACGCGATTTTCAATCAGTGCTATTTCATCAGCCTGAACGGCGTCGGGCCGTACGGTGGGGGTAGATCGCTGTTCGTCAACCCGGACGGCAGGGTGCTGCAGAAAGCGGGGGAACGCGAAACCTTCCTGACGGAAATCATCGACCTCGATCATGTGACGCGCACGCGAGAATTCGGCACGATCGGCCTGGCACAGACGCTCAAACAGCTGCGGGATGCCGGCCACCATTTCCCGGCCTATCCGGATGGTCGCCTGGCGAAAGGCAGCTTCGATGAGCTTGGGAAGCTGGCGTTCCACCGGGACCTGCACGCGAATGCACGGTCAGCGTCTGCAGAAGATGGAGGGTAATCTAACCCTGCAGGCGGCCAACATTTTAAATGGTGAAGTATTAAGTTCTGGATTAGAAACACAAATGTTGCCAGACAAATTCCCGCAGGGCCTTTCCGGGCGGAAGCTTTTTTCCTCTTTGCAATAACACCCTGGTCTTCCTCATCAATACAACACCTTCATCCTGATCGGCCCCTGCCGCAGCATAATCATGTCAGCACGGCGCAGGGCGATATATTCCGTTTCCTGCAGCACAGAATGCTGCCTGTTCCAGTCCTCCGCATCCAGGAACCCGACCGCATGCTGCCAGGCCTGCTCCCGCCAGGACCGGATCAACGAAGAGATAACCAGGTCGTCCAGGTTAAACGAGACCTGGTTCAATTTATCCAAAACCGGCGAATACCTGGCGATCACGAGCTCCTGCGTCTCATCGAGCGTTTTTTCGATGATGCGGTTGACGTCTGTGTGGTCCTCATAGCGGGACTGCTTAAGTTCAGGACCGGCGGTTTTCCATTCATCCTTAAGCACATCGATCAGGGTTTTTGTCAGGTCATAATTTATATGCGCGTTGACACCGAGTAATAAATGTTGAACGGTAAACGAGTTTGCATTTTCGGCTACCTGGAACGCCACCTTCCAGACGGCAACCCCGGCCCCGCCGTGCGCACGATTGCACTCGGATGCCGGCGTAGCAAGCGCCCCGAGACTTTTTTCCATTGCTCTTCTCAACTGAGGAATCTACAGATGTTCGACAGGTCCAAGCACACAATACTCCTTACCGGCGCCACCGGATATGTAGGCGGTCGGCTTCTGCAGCTGTTGGAAACGGACCGCGCGGAACCCGGAAAACCTTACCGAGTCCGATGCCTGGCGAGACGCCCGGCCTATCTCGAGAAGCGGGTCGGTCCGCGCACCGAAGTCGCGCAGGCAGACGTCCTGGAATTGGATAGTCTCCACAAGGCGCTCAAGGAAATCCACACCGCGTTCTACATGATCCACTCGATGGGGGACTCTGGGACCTTTGAAGAGACCGAGCGTCGCGGCGCCGAAAACTTTGCCCGGGCCGCCCGGGAAAACGACGTCAAACGAATCGTTTATCTGGGGGGCCTCGGGGAAGACGACGAGGACTTGTCCCCTCACTTGCGAAGCCGCCAGGCCGTGGGCGAGATCCTGCGCTCCTCGGGGGTGGAGACGATCGAATTCCGGGCCTCGATCGTGATCGGCTCGGGAAGTCTCTCCTTCGAGATGGTTCGGGATCTGGTGGAGAAGCTGCCCGTCATGATCACGCCGCGTTGGGTCTCGGTCAAAGCTCAGCCTATCGGGATCCGCGACCTCCTCGATTATCTTCACCAGGCCATTCACTTGAAACCGGGCCAGAGCCGTGTCTTCGAAATC
>JBFGQG010000250.1:0-5827 GCA_041564295.1 Anaerolineales bacterium
ATCGGTGCGGTTTCTTGCCCGCTGGATCGCCCCATCCCAGGAAGAACAGGTTCGAACTCCCAGCCGTCTTGTGCAGACACGACTATGGATTCATCACAGTACACTTCGCCCGGGGGTGCATAGCTCATCAATCGAGCCGCCCGATTTACTTTTTCCCCTAGCACACCATAAGAAAGCCGGCCTTCACCACCATACGCTCCAGTGCGCATCTGGCCCTGTGCGATTCCAATCTTGACATCCTTAATGTATGATAATTCTTCTGGGAGCTTTCGAAGAACCATTGCAGATGCGAGCGCCCTCGAGGCGTCGTCAGCATGCGCGACCGGCGAACCAAACACCAGGTAGAAATAAGCACCCTTATCCCCGATGGTCAGCTGGAGAAGCAGTCCGCCGAATTGGTCCACGACTTCCTGCACCCACTGGACATACCTGTCCAGCTTATCACCGGAAGCATCATCTCCGTCGTAATCGGGTCCGCTGAATTGGACGAACAATGCCGTCGAGGGGCGAATCTCGGCAAGGTGATGCCTCTGTCCACCCTGCAGTCGCTCCGCAACTGACGGGTGGACGAACTGAACTCCAATTTCATCCGGCACTTCCGGAGATTCAGGCCAGGGGGAAGGCTTCGCATTCTGCAACAGCCCCGACAGCACACCGAACCGCAATCCGTCTTTGCCCTCGCGCCATTCGCCAACTTTCAGGACCGTTTGCATATTCTTACAAGTCTCCGCCTCGATAAGGATCTCCCCCTTCGAGGCAAGGCGCTCGCCCAATGCGACGATATCCACGAGCCGGCCGGCCAGGACATCCGAAACAGAATGTTCAGGAGAGCCGACTTTAAACCGGCGCACGCTGCCCTGCGCTACTGCGACTTTCATTGAGATTGAAGCGAATAAACCTCCAGGCAATTCAACCGTCTCAAATGCTGAGATATCCCGCTGCATCTCAACAGCAGCAGTAACCGCCTGGTGACCGTTGTCACCGTCGAACCAGCAGGTGACCGCGTCCCCGCTGAAATGGATGACACTCCCACCGAAATGGTGAATCGAATGGACAATATTATTGAATATTTTGTTCAGAAGAGGGAGGACTTCTTCGGCACCGCGTTTGCGTCCCAGCTTTTCAACAAGACTGGTCGTCAGATGTGTGAATCCTGAAAGGTCAGCGAAGAGGGCAGTACCAAGCGCGCGATCCGGCAGGCCTTTGTTTTCTGCCAGTGAGAACCTGCGATCAATCGGGATGTACGGCGCGAAATGCGACATACAGGTATTGTAATCGCTGCGAATTCGATACAAAACCTGGTCGGTCCACGTCGCCTGGACCAGCCCCACATTCTAACCAGGCTCAATCATTCTGAAGCAATCGCCTTGCAGCGATGTTATGATCATGGACGAGTTTTTCACGGTCCACGTTCACAAGTTCGCCAGCATCAACCACGAATTTTCCGCCGACCACGTTGTAATCCACGTGAACCGGCGAACAGAATACGAGCGCGGCAAGTGGATCGTGCAGACCGCCCGCAAAATCGATCCTGTTCAGGTCAACTGCAATGAAGTCAGCGCATTTACCAGGCTCTAACGATCCTATATCGTCCCGACCGAGTACTGCTGCACCACCGCGCGTCCCGAGTTCAAGCGCCTGCCGAGCGGTCATCAAAGGTGGAGACTCGTCGCCTGAGAGCGAAGCCCCGCGGAGACCCGCATCCAGGCGGGAGAGCAGCATCGCCTGGCGGGCTTCAGCCAGCATGTGCGAGCCGTCATTGCTCGCTGAGCCGTCCACACCCAGCCCCACTTTCACGCCGGCCCGCCGCATCCCCAGCACCGGCGCTATTCCGGATGCCAGCCGCATGTTCGATGTAGGGCAGTGTGCAACACCGCAGCCGGTGCGCGCATAGACCTGGATTTCCGCATCGTTGACGTGAACGGAATGTGCAAACCAGACGTCTTCGCCTGTCCAATCCAATTCCTCCATCAGTGCCACCGGCCGTTTTCCAAACATTTCAAGGCAAAACTGCTCCTCATCGGCTGTTTCGGCCAGATGTGTGTGCAGGTGAACACCGTATTCACGCGACAGGGCTGCGCTCGCGCGCATCAGCTCCGGGGTTACGCTGAACGGCGAACACGGTGCGAGGACGATTCTCGTCATCGCACCTGGATTCGGATCGTGGTATTGCTGGATCAGGCGTACAGATTCGTTAAGAATATAATCTTCGGTTTCTACAACCGAATCCGGCGGCAGGCCCCCTTCACTCTCGCCCAGGCTCATCGAGCCGCGTGAAGCGTGCAGCCGGACGCCCATATCCAGCGCTGCACGAATTTCATCATCCAGTTTTGAACCGTTTGGGTAAAGATAAAGATGGTCCGAAGCGGTCGTGCAGCCGGAAAGGGCCAGTTCAGCCAGCGCGATTTGAGTCGAAAGGTAGATATCGTCAGGACGGAGGCGTGCCCAGATCGGGTAAAGAGTTTTTAACCAATTGAACAGGTTCGCATCCTGTGCCGCGGGCACAGCGCGTGTGAGAGTCTGGTAAAAGTGATGGTGGGTATTGACAAGGCCCGGCAGGACTACATACCCGGTAAGGTCCAGGATTCTATCGGCAGATTCCGGCAGGTCGGTGGTGGGGCCGACCTGCCGGATAAATCCGTCTTCGATGTACAGGCCTCCACTCGCTATTTCGCTGCGCCGGTCATCGAAAGTGGCTAAAATCGTCGCGTTTTTAACGAGCAGAGAGGTCATAAATCCGTTTCCTTACCTGGCAGCTTTGTCGGCGATTTCAGCTGCGCGCAGGGTGTTGTTAAGCAGCATGGCGATCGTCATAGGGCCGACTCCGCCGGGAACCGGGGTCGCAGCGGCTGCGACTTCCTTCGCTTCGTCAAAAGAGACATCGCCTACCAGGCGATAGCCTGATTTTTTCGAGTCGTCGTCGATACGATTGACGCCGACGTCAATCACGAATGCACCTGGTTTGATCCAGTCGCCGCGCACCATTTCCGGCCGGCCTACAGCTGCAATCAGGATATCAGCAGAGCGCACGACAGACGGCAGGTCTTTCGTGCGCGAGTGGCATATTGTCACCGTCGCATTACGCTCAACAAGAAGCAGTGCGGCCGGCATGCCGACGATGTTAGACCTCCCCAGAACAACTGCATTCGCGCCTTCAAACGTGGCGCCTGCCTTTTCCAGGAGTACCATACAGCCGTACGGCGTGCAGGGAACGAACAGGGGTTCGCGGCCTTTTTGTGCCAGCCGTCCAATATTGATCGGATGAAAGCCATCAACGTCTTTTTCTAATGAGATCGCCTGGAGAACCTTTTCTTCATCAAGACCCCAGGGAAGTGGCAACTGCACCAGAATCCCGTTGACACGTTCGTCCTGGTTCAGTTCTTTTACAAGACCTTCGACCTTCTCCTGCGTTGAATCTGCAGGAAGCTCGAATCCGAAGGATTCAATCCCGACTTCAGCACAGGCTTTCCTCTTCATCCGGACATAAACTTCGGATGCAGGATCTTCCCCCACCAGGACTGTCGCCAACCCCGGGGCGCGAAGCCCATTTGCTGAACGTATATGAACCTTTTCAGCGATCCCGGCTCGAATCTCGGCAGCGATCGCCTTTCCATCAATTAAATTGAAGTTGGACATTTTCTACTCCACGAATATGAAATAATCGTCTTTCAGCTCCAACTCACCGTCAATCGCCTGTCCCTCCGTCGTGTATTGTAACCTGAAGCCGTAGATTCTGTTCCAACCCAGCTCCTGCCCGAGGTAAACCACACCTAATTCAAATGTATCTCCAGGCTGAACAACAAAAGGCTCATCTACCGGGAAATTCCCGTCAACAAGCTCAAATTCCGTATCACCGACACGAATATGAACCGATTGGACGTCTGCCACCAGCACCTGGTCCCTGTAGACCTGTATGCGGGGGATCATGCGGTTGAGGACAGCCGGCTGGTCACCGGTATAAGTGAATTCGTAATACACTTTTTTCTCGTTACGCAGCAAAATGAGCGGGTTCACCTGGCCGCCCGTCATTTCGAATGGAATGGTGCTGTCCCTTGAAACGAAAAAGGCGATGACGATGAAGAGCAAAACTGCCGCGCCGACGCCCAGCCACAGAAGGCGGGATTGCCCTGACGCCTGGGACTGCCTTTTCTTTGCAGCCGGTTTTATTTTCTGTTGAGCCATAATTGAATCTCCAATTATTAATTTTAGCAATTCGGCTTCGGATATGGACAGTTCCGACCGATCAAGAGCGAATTACTGGGTGATCGCCAATTATCGAACTGATTATTGTCGGCAGATCACAGGACTCGGCCATTATCCCTGAAAGTGAAAGAAATTACAATGCTTTTTCATGGTCCCGAAGCACCCACAACTAGACGGGGAGCAACTATTTTCATCTTTTTCCCAATATAAATGGCTGGAATTTTACAGGAATAAGACCTAGAATATGAAAATGGTTGCAATTACCCCGCAGATCCTTCGCAGACTCGCCATTCAGAAACAAGGACTCGCCGGCCGCCGGCCTTCCCCAGATCTACAAGGGCTGAAAAAGATCATGAAAATGATCCGCTGCATCCAGATCGACCCGATCCGCGCTGTCGAACGGACGCAATATCTCGTGCTATTCAGCCGGCTTGGCGTTCATCCTATGGACCTGCTGGATCGTGCAGCCTATCAGGAAAGATTCTTGTTCGAATATTGGGCCCACGCAGCTTCATACGTGCTGACGGAGGATTACCCCATCCACAACCACATGATGAGGAACCTCCGCTATGGAAACGGCGTCATGGGTAAGCGGTACAAAAAATGGGTGGAAGAAAACAAGCGTTTTGAGAAATATATCCTCAAAACATTGCGCGAAGGAGGACCTAAACTGGTGTCCGAATTCGAAGACCTGGCTGACCAATCCTGGGGAACCGGCGGCTGGGGCAACAGCCGGGATGCCACAATGATGATTTCATCCCTTGCGGACCGCGGAAAGGTGATGGTCGCAAATAGGGACGGGTTGAAGAAATACTGGGATCTCGCCGAGCGCGTCTTGCCTGATTGGACGCCTGTGGACGAGCTCTCATCCAGGGACACAACCTATCTTGCCGCACAATATGCGATTAAGGCACTCGGCGCGGGCACTGAAAAACAGATCAAGTTCCACTTCACCCGGGGCCGTTATCCCGAAATTAAACAGGTTCTTGAAGATCTCGAAGCCGATGGCAAAATCGTACGCCTGGACCTGGTGAACTGCCCGCAAGAATGGATTCAGGCCGGTCCCTGGTATCTTCACGTTGACGACCTATCGGAAGTTGAAGCTCTGCAGAAGGGCAAATGGCAGCCACGCACAGTGCTGTTGTCGCCATTCGATAATCTGATCGCCGACCGTGAGCGCACAGAATTACTCTGGGGTTTCCGTTTCAGAGTCGAGATCTACGTCCCAGCGAAAAAACGACAATATGGTTATTACGTCATGCCGATATTGCATGGGGACCGGTTTATCGGCCGGATTGACCCCAAAATGGACCGTAAGAAGGGGATCCTGGAAGTCATTTCCGTTCATATAGAGCTGGATGCACCGGAGTCAAAAGCCGCAGTCAGCACGATTCGAAGGGCAATTGACGAGTTAAGGCAGTTCCTTGGTGCAAACGACATTGTATATTCTCGAGATATTCCTGGTAAATGGGCAGGGTTAACTAGATCGTGACCGATTTCGATTTCCAGCTGGCGTATACCCGAGTCCGAAAACACCTCAATCGCACCCCTGTAACCAGACTCGACCCACCCGGCCTGTATCTTAAATGGGAGTCCCACCATCCGACGCGGTCTTTTAAAGTGC
>JBFGQG010000251.1:0-5823 GCA_041564295.1 Anaerolineales bacterium
CACGGCTTCGGGCACGGTTTTCGGTGTGAATGCCGCAAATATGCCCCTCATGGACGGCTACGTCCGACTAACGATCGAGAACGACTGGACGACCTTCGACAACATGTCGGCAACGGTCAAAGTCCGCGTGATCACCGGCAATAACAGTGCGAAACCGGACGAAAGCTACAGCGGCGTCCTCAACACCGGTGAAGCCGATGGTTTCTTCCCGGTCGGCTTCGGTCCGAACGGCGTCGAACTCGATCTGAGCTGGAAGCATGACTGGCGTTTCTTCCCGGCGGCTGATATGGACATGATCGTCGCCTGGTTCGACACAGACGGCAACCTGTTCTTCGAATTCGGTGGTGCCACTTTCGCTTCGCCAGAGAAGGTGATCATCGACGCCAACAACATTGACGCCGTGTTCGTCCTCGTCGACGGTTTCGAAACCTACGGCCTGGATGAGCCATGGAAGCTTGATGTCTGGCACAGATAATCACTGAGATTCCATGAATACAACCGCCCCGGTTTCGGGGCGGTTTTTTTTTTCGGTATTGACATATTCCGGATGGGATGATATCTTCCTGTCCATTAATGCAGGCAGCACAATGAATTTCAACTCACTATCCCGTCGCCCTCGTCCGTACAGCCAGGCACCTTCAGGATTCCCGGCTTAATGGCGTTTGGCACGGTGTAATATTCTTTATCAATCCGCAAACGACATGCCCCCGGTCTCCCGGGGGCTTTTTTATTCGTAAAAGAGGCGTTTCATGAAAAAAATCAAGACCGGCATATTCGGCGGAACAGGATACACAGGGTTAGAGCTTTCCAGGCTCTTATCGGCGCACCCGAACGTTGAAATTGTATTTATTACGTCCGAGAGCCGGGCCGGGCAAACGCTGCGCGACGCCTGGCCTCAGGCCGGACATTATGACCTGGTATCCGCAACTGAAGCACCCCTGGATGAGACAGACGCCGTTTTCCTATGCCTTCCGCATACACAATCTGCCGGGGTGGCTGCACGCGCCGTTGAGCACGGTGTGAAAGTGATCGATCTTTCGGCGGACCTGCGACTGCAAACGCCGGAATCGTATTTTGAATGGTACGGCGTTCCCCACCCTGCCCCATTTATACTCCCGTCGCCTTATGGCCTGCCTGAACTCGGCCGTGATGGGCTTGCAGGCGCAGACGTGATCGCCAACCCCGGTTGCTACGCAACCGCGGCCCTCCTTGGGTTGGCACCGCTGGTCCGCAACGGTCTTGTTGTGCCTGGGCACGCAATCGTGATCGATGCAAAATCCGGTGCATCCGGCGCCGGGCGCGCGCCGAAATCCCATCTCCTTTTCGGGGAAATCCACGGCAACCTGTCTCCCTACAACATCGGTCGATCGCACCGACACCTCGGCGAGATCGAGCAGTTCCTTCTACCGGACGGACTCCAGCCGGGGAGGCTGATCTTTTCGCCGCACCTGCTCCCCACCGACCGCGGCATCCTGGCTGCCATATATATCCGGGTTACAAACATGCAATCAGCACTTGCAATTTTCCACAGCCAATATGCAGGGGAAGCACTGGTTGACGTGCTTGAAACGCCGGAACTGGCAACGCTCGCGCATGTTGTCCGGACGCCGCGTGCGGTCCTTTCACTCACTCCCGCAGGTGAAGATCACCTGATCGTTATGGTCGCCATAGACAACCTGTTGAAGGGCGCAGCATCTCAGGCTGTTCAGAACTTCAACCTGATGCATCACTTGCCTGAAACAACAGGTTTGCTTGAAACCATGGCGGAGCCGGTATGAACAGAGAAAGCCTCGTGATCAAGGTCGGCGGGCACGGTCTTTTAAAGCCCCACTATGTGACCGCTGTCTCAGAAGTTATCGCAGAACTACAAAATCACCACGGTTGTGTGCTGGTTCACGGCGGCGGAGAGGCGATAAGCGCCTGGATGGAGCGGCTCGATATCCAGCCGAAGTTCGTAAACGGCCAGCGCGTCACGGACGAAGAAACCATCGAAATTGTCGAAATGGTGCTCTCCGCGCAGGTCAATAAGACCCTTGTTCTCGCGCTGCTCAAGGCCGGCCTGGATGCAGCTGGATTAAGCGGAGTCGACCGCGGGCTGCTCCGTGTGGAACCCTGGCCCGGAAAAATGGGCCGCGTAGGGCAGATCGTGGCAGTACGGGCGCAGGTGCTGCTGGAACTCTGCAACCAGAAGGTTGTGCCGGTCGTCTCGCCCATCTCTTATGGACCGCAGGGTAAATACAACGTAAATGCCGACCACGCCGCAGGGAAAATTGCAGCAGCCCTCAGTGCGAAGCGCGTTGTCTTCATCACGAATATCCCGGGCGTGTACGCCCGCGGCAAAATGATCGAAAAAATCACCGGAGCGGCTATTGAAGCACTCATTGAACAGGGTGAAATCACCGACGGTATGATCCCAAAAGTCAGCGCAGCACGTGCAGCGCTCTCGAGCGGCGCCGGCTCGGTGACGATCACCGATCTAGACGGCCTTATGTCCGGTCAGGGGACCACGATTATCGCTGAGGAGAGTAAGCAATGATGGAAACACTCACCTCTAAAGACCAGGTAATTTACAAGGATGCGCGCTATATCCTGGGGACCTATGCCCGCATGCCGGTTTTGTTTACTCATGGGGACGGAATGCGGCTGTACGATTCTGACGGCAACGCATATCTAGATTTCGGCGCTGGAATAGCTGTAAACGCACTCGGGCATGCACATCCGGAAATTGTGGAGGCGATCCGTGAACAGGCTGCCCGGCTCGGACATGTCAGCAACCTTTACCACACTGCACCTATGGTAGAGCTGGCCGAAAAACTGTGCGTGTCGAGTTTTGCGGACAAAGTGTTTTTTTCCAATTCCGGCGCGGAAGCCGTTGAAGCGGCATTGAAAATAGCGCGCAAACACAGCCGCCGGAAAATCGGGGATGAGGCTACCGAGATCATCGCCTTCCAGGGAGGTTTTCACGGCAGGACGTTCGGCGCACTTTCAGTGACTCCTCGGGAGAAATATCAAGCGCCGTTCAGACCGCTCCTGCCGGATGTCAGGGTGCTTCCTTTCAACGACCCAGCTGCGTTTATCGAGAACCTGACCGGCCGCACCTCTGCGGTGATTGTCGAGCCGGTGCAAGGGGAAGGAGGCATCCGCGTTGCTACTACGGAGTTCATGAAGACTCTCCGTGAAAATTGTGACCGGACCGGAGCGTTGTTAATCGTCGATGAAATCCAATCCGGCCTGGGCCGGACAGGCCGTCTCTGGGCACACCAGCATTACGGAATTGAACCTGACATAATGACCTCGGCTAAAGCGTTAGGAGGCGGGCTGCCGATCGGAGCAACCATGATGAAAGATACAGTCGCCGGAATCATCGAAAAAGGCGATCATGGCTCAACGTTCGGCGGTAATCCGATCGCAGCGGCCGCAGCAATGGCAGTTTTGAATTTCGTTTCCAATCCGGAAACTCTGCGGCATGTCAATGAAATGAGCGCATACCTGGTTGACCAGCTGAATACGCTGGAAAGCCCTGTCATTCGGGAAGTACGAGCGCTTGGATTGATGATCGGGATTGAACTCTCGAAAAACGTGAGCGATATGATCGACCAGGCAGCGAAAAAAGGTGTGATTCTGCTGAGCGCAGGCGAAAAAGTGCTGCGACTCCTGCCGCCTTATATCGTGCAGAAATCAGATGTCGATCAGCTAATCAAAACCCTCAAGGAGGTCCTCTAGCAATGCCAACCACTCAGCCTCAAGGGGCAGCACATTATTCCATTCGGACCGCAAGAATCGATGAAATCGATGCGATCATTCAGATTTTCGAAGACGAGGTGCGTGCAGGCCGCATGCTTCCCCGCAAACCGGAAGAGATGCGCACCTACATTGCAGATTGGATCGTTGCTGTTGAAGGCGATGAAATTATCGGCTGTGTCTCACTGGTTTTCTTCAATGAGACCCTGTGTGAGGTCCGCTCATTGGCCGTTCAACCCAGATTCCAGGGGAATGGGTTAGGGAGTAAATTGATCTCGGCTGCTGTTGCATATGCGGAAAAACGAGAGATGACGCATGTCCTGACGCTTACCAGGGCCACCAGCGTCTTCACCCGCCTGGGATTTGAGATTGATTCGGTTTTTCACTTTCCGGAAAAAGTATGGAAGGATTGCACGCCGTGCCCGCTGAGGGACCGCTGTGATGAAGTTGCCCTGCTCTACACGATTAGTAAAAAAGAATAGTTTGCAAACACCAGGAGACTATTGGAGACTATTATGGATAAGAAGCAAAAACTCAACAAAGTTGTCCTCGCCTATTCCGGCGGTCTGGACACCTCGATAATCGTACCGTGGCTGATCGAAAACTACGGTTGTGAAGTCGTATGTTTCACGGCCGATATCGGCCAGCAAGATGAACTTGAAGGCCTTGAGGAGAAGGCCACTCAAAGCGGTGCCAGTAAACTAATCGTAGAGAACCTCCAGGAAGAGTTCCTCCAGGAGTACGTCTTCCCGACAATGATGGCAGGGGCAGTTTACGAACGTAAATACTTGTTAGGTACTTCATTTGCGCGTCCGTTGATTGCCAAAAGACTCGTAGAGATCGCGGAAGAAGAAGGCGCAGATGGGATTGCTCACGGGTGCACCGGCAAAGGCAACGACCAGGTGCGTTTTGAGATCTCGGCGATGGCGCTCAACCCGACGCTGGCAGTTGTGGCACCCTGGCGTGAATGGGACATCCGCAGCAGGGAAGATGCGCTCGCATATGCTGCTGCGCGTGAGATACTTGTATCGGCAAAAAAATCCTCGTACAGCCGGGACAGGAATATCTGGCATATGAGTCATGAAGGCAGCATCCTCGAAGACCCATGGCGGGAGCCCGAGGAAGAAATGTACACGCTGACGGCAAGCCCACAGGCTGCCCCTGATATGCCGGACGACCTGGAGCTTGAGTTCAAACACGGTATACCCACCGGGCTGAACGGAGAAAAACTCAGCGGAGTCCAGCTTCTTCAAAAATTAAATGAGGTCGGCGCGAGACATGCCATCGGGCGAATCGATCTGGTTGAAAACCGGCTGGTCGGGATGAAATCACACGGAATCTACGAAACACCCGGGGGGACGATCCTGTACAAAGCCCACCAGGAACTCGAAAGCATCTGCCTCGACAAAGATACGCTGCACTTCAAGGAAATTCTGGCACTGCGATACGCAGAATTAGTGTACGACGGCAAGTGGTTTACCTCACTCAGGGAAGCGCTGGATGGTTTCGTCACCGTGACCCAGCGAAACGTATCCGGCCTGGTGCGCATCAGGTTGTATAAAGGGAACGTCATCATTCTGGGAAGAAAGTCTCCCTACAGCCTTTACCGGGAAGACTATGCATCATTTGGGCACATGGACATCTACGATCAGCAAGATGCAAAAGGTTTTATCAACTTGTGGGGGCTACCGCTCAAGGTAGAAGCCTTGCTGAATATAGAAGGAACGGGCAAAAGCCGCTTCAGGGCCCCGGACTACAGTATTTTTAAGCGCGATTAGACGCAGAAGAAAAAGACGGGTCGTAAGCGGTGAAGGATATAATCCCAACCAGGCTCAATATTCTTACGAAGCGAGAATTTCAGGGATGGTCTCGCATCTAACTCATGGAGAGGTGAATGAAACTCTGGGGCGGTCGTTTCAGCAGCGGGCAAGATGAAATCATGCGGCGGTTCAACGACAGTCTTTATTTCGATCGCCGCCTGTATGCAGCAGATATCCAGGGAAGCGAGGCGTATGCTGGCGCGCTCCACCGCGCAGCCATCATTGACGACGATGAGCACGCTGCCATTTTGAAAGGATTGGC
>JBFGQG010000252.1:0-5822 GCA_041564295.1 Anaerolineales bacterium
CCCTCATCGCGCGGCTGCGTTCGCTCTGATGGTGTTTGTGTATTTATTCTGTTTTACAGGAACGGTGGAATAATGCTTCCAGAAATGAAGGCATGCAGGAGGCAAAGCGCCCAGGTACCCCGAATTTCTACCTGTCCTATCGATTCTAAATGGCATCAACTTTAAGGAAAAACAATGAAATCCGATCTTGACCGATTGATGAAGGAAAACGAAATTGCCGCGCTGCTCATTACTGGTCCAGCGCAGCACAACCCGGCCATGTATTACATGACCGGCGGCGGTCACCTCACCCACGCCGACCTGATTAAGCCAGCAGGCGCGGACCCGGTCCTGTTTTATTCGCCGATGGAACGCGATGAGGCCAAAAAATCAGGCCTCCTTACTAAAAACCTGGTGGATTACAACTACACAGAGCTGCTGAAAGAGGCCGGGGGCAATCGCATAAAAGCTTCTGCAATGCAGTACAGGCTTATGCTCGAGGAACTGGGGATTGTTTCCGGCCGGGTTTCACTATACGGGAAAACCGAGATAAATTCAACCTATGCGATCTTCAAAGAACTGCAGCATTCTATGCCTGAAGTCGAACTCATCGGCGAACCGGGAGGAAACTCAGTGATGCTGCAGGCAATGGCCACAAAAGACGAGGACGAAATCGTCAGGATTCGAAAAATGGGAGCAATCACGACACAGGTCGTGGGGCTGACAGCCGACTACCTCAGCTCTCACAGCGCCCGGAACGGCCTGCTGGTGAAGCCAGACGGTGAACCTCTTACAGTCGGGGACGTAAAGCGCCGCATCAACCTCTGGCTGGCAGAACGCGACGCGGAAGCGCCTAAAGGTTTCATATTCGCCATTGGCCGCGATGCAGGCGTACCGCACAGCAGCGGCACAGACAGCGACCCGATCGCTTTAGGGAAAACGATTGTGTACGATATTTTCCCTTGCGAGAAAGGTGGAGGTTATTATTACGACTTTACGCGCACATGGTGCGTCGGTTACGCGCCGGATAAAGTCGAATCACTCTATGACGATGTCCGTTCAACCTATGAAACGATCATGTCAGAAATTAACACAAATGAAACCACCGCCCAGTACCAGGACCGGACTTGTGAGCTGTTCGAAGCGCTCGGCCATAAGACGATCCGCCAGGACCACAGAAACCAGGAAGGCTATGTCCATTCTCTTGGGCACGGACTCGGTTTACACGTCCACGAAGCTCCGTGGTTCCGAAGTGGTGCACAGGCTTCTTCGAATGACGTCCTGGCGCCAGGCGTGATCGTCACCATTGAGCCAGGCCTTTATTACCCTGAGAGGGAGATGGGCGTTCGTCTGGAAGATACCGTCGTTGCAAGGGAAGACGGAACGCTCGAGATCCTGGCCGATTTTCCACTCGATCTTGTTATCCCCGTTAAAGAAGGCTAAGCGACCATGTCAGTCGTCAGAATTCTGGCCATAGAAACGTCCTGCGACGAAACCGCAGCTGCCGTCATTGCAGATGGGCGGAAAATTCTATCGAATGTCGTTGCTTCTCAGGCAGAAATGCACGCAAAATACGGCGGCGTATTCCCAGAAATGGCTTCTCGCCAGCATATTCTGACGATCCATACTGTCGTAAGAGAAGCCCTGCAACAGGCAGAGGTGACCCTGGATGATCTGGATGCATTGGCAGTGACGCAGGGCCCAGGTCTGCCCGGATCTCTCGTGGTAGGGATCAATATGGCAAAGGGTCTGCAGATAGGGACGGAGCTGCCTTTGATCGGGATTAACCACCTCGAAGGCCATGTTTATTCAGTCTGGCCTGGCTATCCAGATCGTGAGCCAGAGTTCCCGCTGCTCGCGCTGGTTGTCTCCGGCGGTCATACCGAATTGATCCTGATGCGCAGCCATCTGAATTACGAACGGCTTGGCGGCACCCTGGACGATGCAGCAGGCGAAGCGTTCGATAAGGTCGCTCGTTTGCTCGACCTCGGTTATCCAGGCGGGCCGAAAATTCAACAGGCAGCGGAAGGCGGACGGATTGACCGTTTCGAATTCCCGCGCGCCTGGTTGGAGGGTACCTGGAATTTTTCGTTCAGCGGTTTGAAAACAGCTGTATTGAGAGAAGTCCGTGCTCTTCAGGCAGAAGGAAAGGATCTTCCGGTAGACGATATGGCGGCGAGTTTCCAGGAGGCAGTTGTTGATGTGCTCGTCACCAAAACACTCGCAGCTGCCGAGGTGCATGGCGCCCGGTCCGTCCTTGTCGCCGGTGGGGTTTCTGCAAATAAAGCGTTGAGAGAAAGGATCGTGGAAAAATCACCCCTGCCGGTGTTGATCCCACCGTTTTTCCTGTGTACGGATAACGCCGCCATGATCGGCGCAGCAGCCTACCAGCACTTTTTACGTGGTGACTCGTTTCCGCTGGATTTCGACGCGCGCCCAAACTGGCCTCTTGCAGGTGAGTAAAAAACAGTAGACCTACCTCTGGAAAACGAAATTTCTCGAGTGTTTGCCGGATTCTGTTACAATCCCTGGGTTCACAAAACCACAATCAGGAGAAATTAAATGGACCAGATCATCGAACTCGTTGTAAAGAAGACTGGAATCTCGGAAACACAGGCAACCACGGCTGTCGAGACCGTTTTCGATTTCCTCAAAGATCGTCTCCCTACTCCGATATCAAAGAACATCGAAAGCCTCGTTGAAGGCACTGATAACTTCGATATCGACAAAGGGCTGGATTTACTCGGAGGGTTGCTGGGCAAAAAATAACCGGCCGGCTCGCGCCGTCAGAAGGGCCGGAAAATCAGCTGCGGTTTTCTAAAGAAGCGAGACTTCTTGATAGAAGTCTCGCTTCCGCGTATTGCCATTAAACCAAAAAGCCGCATCTGGGTCGAAACCGCAGTGCAGCTTTTTTGGGGAGGAGGATGTATCTATATTATCTCCGGCCAGGTAAATGAGGCATGAACTGGAGTTAAGGGGTTTATGAGAACCCGCCATTTTTCAATACTTTCTGGATCATTTTCAAGGAAATCGGGCCTTCGCGCACGACCTCTAGTTTATCCGAGACGCAGTCGATGACTGTCGAAGGGATACCACCCGGCGTTTTTCCACCGTCGACCACGAGGTCTACCCGACCTTCAAGCTGGGCGACCACTTCTTCGGCTGTCACCGTGTTGGGGGCTCCGGAGAGATTGGCGGAGGTTACTGCTAGCGGCCCGGATAAATCGATCAATTGACGGGCAATGCGGTGGTCTGGAATACGGACACCCAGCGTTTTTGAACGGGAAACGATATCCGGAACATTCGCATGCTTGGGAACGATCATAGTGAGCGGGCCCGGCCAGAAAGCCTTTGCGATCAATTTCATCTCCTCGCTCAGGTGCGAGGTCACTAAAGGGAGTTGGCGAATTTCAGAAAGGAGAACTGCGATCGCCTTGGTATGCTCGCGCCCTTTGATGCTGTACAGCCGGTCAACGGCTGTCGT
Source organism: Anaerolineales bacterium (assembly GCA_041564295.1). Classification (GTDB taxonomy): domain Bacteria; phylum Chloroflexota; class Anaerolineae; order Anaerolineales; family JABWBV01; genus DATDOR01. The sequence continues at coordinate 3,464 of JBFGQG010000252.1, forward strand.
GTCAAACGCCCTGGCAGCCAGGCCGTAGACCGTATCGGTCGGGAAGGCAACTACCCCATGGCGGGCAAGTATATCCACGGCATGGATTAATGTCTTGGAATCTAATGCGGACAATACGCTTGTTTTCATGGATTCAGCTTAATTCTATCCTGAAAAAAATTTATAATGGCGCGATTTCTGAAAAATCGATCCGCAAAATTCGCGGCAGCCCGGCAAGGTCCATCTGGATATCAACGAAACCTTCTGGGAGGATCTTTCTTGCTAAATCGGCAGCAGATTCACCTTGAGAAGCTTCAATCTCCAGAAGGAGCAGCCCATCCGTTGAAATTTTGTCTTTCGCCTGGCGGAGGAGACGTTCTATTACACGAAGACCGTCCGGCCCGCCGTCCAGGGCAATGCGAGGTTCGTGTCTCGCAACATCCAGGCCTTCCCAGGTCGCTGTCGGAACGTACGGAAGATTGGCGCAGATCAAGTCGACGGGGAACATACTCGCCGGCAAAGCATACAGTAGATCGGACGGGAAAAAGCGAACGTTGGAGGCCCGGTGACGTTTTGCATTCGCGAAGGCAATTTCGAGCGCATCGGGTGAAATGTCAACCGCAATGACCTCGCATTCACTGCATTCCAGCGCAATTGAAACTGCAACTATTCCGGAACCGGTCCCTACATCGACGATCCGCAGCGGGCGGTCTCGTGCAGTTATCCAGTTGACCGCGATTTCAACGAGCAGTTCGGTCTCAGGACGGGGGATGAGGACGGCATTCGAGACGGCAAATGCCCGGCCGAAGAATTCCCATTCACCTAAAAGATACGGCAGCGGCACGCCGGCGGCACGCTGCGCAAGCATGCGATTAAAATTTTCTACCGATTCAGGCGAAACCTGCTCTTCCGGATGGGTAAGCAGCCAGGAACGCGCCTGCCCTAGTTCGTGGCCCAGGAGCACCTGCGCGTCAAGAACCGCTGTTTCGCTCCGTCCTGTCAGCAAAAGCCGCGCTTTATCCAGCAATTCTCCGACGGTCTTACGCGGTGACTCCATATTTCAGTTGGTGTTTTGGCCCGGGTCAGGAGCCTAACCCGGCAGCAGCGAGGCGTTCCGCCTCCTCCCTGGTTGAAAGTTCTTCGATGAACTCCTCCAGCGCTCCGTCCAGCACGTTCGGCAAGTTATATGATGAGAGGCCGATGCGGTGGTCGGTGACGCGGGACTGCGGAAAATTATATGTCCGGATTTTCTCTGATCGATCTCCCGATCCGACCTGCGACCGCCGGTCTGCTTCGATTTCACTGCGCCTTTTAGCTTCTTCCATTTCATACAGGCGTGCGCGAAGAATACTCATGGCCCGCATGCGATTTTGGAGCTGTGAGCGTTCATCCTGGCATTGGACGACGATGCCTGTCGGAATATGGGTCAGCCGTACAGCTGTCGCGTTCTTCTGAACGTTCTGGCCTCCCGCGCCGGCTGACTTGTAGACGTCCATCCGGATGTCGTTGTCAGGGATGTTAATTTCGACTTCATCGACTTCTGCAAGCACCGCAACGGTGGCTGTCGAAGTGTGTATCCGGCCCTGGGATTCCGTGACAGGCACGCGCTGGACGCGGTGTACTCCGGATTCATATTTCAGGCGTGAGTAGGCTCCCCTTCCTTTGATCTCAAAAACAACCTCTTTATACCCACCGACTCCGGTATCGTTGGTATCCAGGATCTCTGTCTTCCAGCCCTGGCGCTCTGCGTAGCGCGTATACATGCGGAACAGGTCAGCAGCGAAAATTCCGGCCTCATCACCACCAGCGCCGGCTCGAATTTCGACGATCACGTTCTTCTTGTCGCGAGGGTCCCGCGGGACAAGCATAGATTTCAGTGAGTTTTCAAGGCGTTCCAATTCTGCCTGCAGTTCGTTCACCTCTACGGCTGCAAGTTCTGCCAGGTCCGGATCTTCGCCGGACGCCATAAGGCGAGCCTCTTCCAGTTCTTCCGTCACCCGGCGGTACTCGACGCCGGTCGAAACGATTGGTTCAATTTCAGAGCGTTCACGACCGAGGTCAGCGATCCGCTCGTAATCGCCACCGCCCAGTGTCAGCAGTTCCTCATCGATTTCATTCAGCCGTTGTTCAATTAATTCAATTTTTTCTAGCATTTTATTTCCGTTCAAAGGAGTGAAATTCTTATTAATCCCACCGATTATACCAAGCAAAGGCTTTGGGACCACGCCGAGTATCAGAAATAGGAACGACGCTGACCCGGCCTAGACATCATGGCGAAATTAAGGGCGTGTTAGAGTTATTCAAGCGGAAAAAATAAACGGAAACTGAAATGTATAATCAAGGATGATGTTCCACCTCTAAAGGATGGTCGAAATGAACC